>JBEEKW010000016.1:0-36493 GCA_041168485.1 Verrucomicrobiota bacterium | reverse complement strand
GACGACCGGGCAGCAGGAAGAGCATTAGAATGACTGCCTCGCCCTTGGCATTCTGCAACGCGTGTTCGAGCAGCGGTTCGTTGAAGTCATACTCCGCGCCTTCGCGTCGTTCCATCGAGCAGGCGATCAGTTCGTCGTCCTTCAGGCCGAGTTGATTACGAAGTGCGACGGCGAAGAAGTTTCGGCAGCGCGTTACTTCAGGGATGGGTGAGCCATGGTCGCAAAGGTAGACGGTTCCGCTGCCCTTGCTCCATCCAGTCGATTTCAGATTATCGCTCAGCATGTTCACCAGCTCGGGCCCGAAGAGCGGTTCGCGGATGCTGAGTTTCATTTTTCCTGGTTGGGCGTCGGCGAAGACTTTGGGGAGATACTCCGTGATCGCGCGGCTGGGTCCGATGAAGAGCGGGATGACCACGATCTCTTCAATGCCGTCGAGTTTGGCCTGCTGGACGGCTCCTTCGAATATGACCGCCGGCTGGCCGCCGAGGAGGGCAGGGTCAATCTTGGTCGAGTGCATGGTCGAGACCGGCAGAACCGGCTGTCCGATCAGTTTGCCAACTTCCTGAGCCAGTCCGCGGAGGGCCAAGGTGGCAGTGGGCTCGTAGGAGCCATTGTCGACGAGGAAGATACGGGTACCGGCCATGGGGGTTAAGTGAGGGATAAACTTCATATTGGCAACGCAGGGTTGGCTGATTGCAGGTTGCCTCATTTAGGCGGCAGGGCATCCTTGAGGGATGCCCCGCTGTTTCCTCGCTGCTGTCGCTCTGTGCCTGAGCACCCTCTCCCTTTCCGCCGCCGATGCTTGGCTGACCGACCTCGATGAGGGCATCAAGGTCGCGAAGGCCGAGAAGAAGGCGATCTTGGTCGACTTCACCGGCAGCGACTGGTGCGGCTGGTGCATCCGTCTGAAGAAGGAAGTCTTCGACCAGAAGGAATTCGCCGCGGCGTCCAAGGACTTTGTCCTCGTCGAACTCGACTACCCCCAGAAGAAGCAGCAGAGCGCCGAGGTGAAGGCTAAGAACAAGGCCCTCTCCGAGAAGTTTGGCATCGAGGGTTTCCCGACGATCATGCTGCTCGACGCCAATGGCGAGCCGTTCGCCCAGACCGGCTACCAGGCCGGTGGCCCGGTCAAGTATCTCGCCCACCTCGCCGAACTGATGAAGGACAACACACCCGCGGGGAAGGCCAAGTTCGCCCAGGGCAAGAAGGACGAAGTCCTCTTACGTGGTTACGGTGAAGAACTCGAAAAGCTCATCACGCCCCACCTTGAGAAAAAGGATCTCGCCGCCGCCGAGGCCGCGATCGCCAAGTTCATCAAGGACAAGGCCGTCACCGGCGCTGCTAAGGTGACCCTCTCCGTCAACGCTCGCGTGGGTAGCGTCCAGGCCTGCAAGCCCGGCGACCATAGCGCCCTGCTCAAGGTCCTCGACGAAATCATCGCGGATAATCCCGCTGACCTCACTGATGAACTGAAGCAGTTCCGCGCCGCGGTCGCCGCCGCCCGGGATAAGAAATAATCCCTCTCATGAAGAAACTCATCCTGACTCTCCTTTTCCTCGCGACCGTCACGGCGCATGCCAAAGTCACTTGGTTGACCGACCTCGACGCCGCCAAGGCCCAGGGTATCAAGGAGAACAAGCCCTTGCTCGTCGACTTCACGGGAAGCGACTGGTGTCCACCCTGCATTCAGTTGCACAAGGTAGTCTTTGAGTCAGCCGAGTTCGCCGCGGTCGCCTCGAAGTATGTGCTCGTCGAACTGGATTATCCGCGCAAGACGCCGCAGGCTCCTGAACTGAAGGCCAAGAACGCAGAGCTCTCGAAGAAGTTCGGTATCTCGGGATTCCCCACGGTGTTGCTCATCGACGCCAAGTCCGGCGACGTGTTCGGCAAGACCGTCGGCTTCGGTGGCCAGACCGCCAAGGAATATCTCGAAAAGCTGGCCTCGTTCAAGAATACCCCGGAAGGTAAGGCGGCCCTCGAGCAGGAGCAGAAATCCGCGGCCGACCGTTCGGCCAAGAGCCGCGTGCTCGGCCAGAAGATAAACGACGCCATCGCGGCTAAGGATTTCAAGTCAGCGGAGGTCGCCCTCGACGAGATATTCGCCGACGTCACTGGCCCGCGCAAGGCGGTGCTGCCTTTCAATAAGGCCCGCATCCTCATCCAGATTGACCCGACCGCTAAGGAGCAGGCGTTGAAGTACATCGACGAGGCTATCGCGCTCACGGCAGGCGATGAGACGATGGGCAAGCCCTTTAAGGCCTTTCGCGAGAAGATTGTCTCCGGTACGACCGCCGCTCCTAGCCCCGCTCCGAAGGGCGCTGCTCCCAAGGCGGCAACCGACTCGAAGAAGGGCGCTTAACTCTTTAGCTTAACAGCTGGTTCAAAGACGCCGTGAGGACTTCCTCCGGCGTCTTTCCTTTTTGGCGGAGTTCGCGGATTGAGAGTCCGGCGGTGCGCTTGGCGAGACGCTTGCCATCGGCATCGACGATTAGCGGCGCGTGCGCCCAGGTGGGCGGTGTCCAACCGAGCGCGCGATAGAGCAGGATTTGACGGGCGGTCGAGAGCAGCAGATCGGCACCGCGGACGACCTCGGTGATGCCCATAGCGTGGTCGTCAGCAACGACGGCGAGTTCGTAGGCCGGGAAACCGTCTTTACGCCAGACGAGGAAGTCGCCGAAGTCACGTCCGGCAACGAACGCCTGCGGGCCTTGGAGCGCGTCAACAAAGGCGATGACCTCGCCGTCCGGGACGCGGAAGCGCCAGTTAGTCGGGCCGGGTTCGCGGGCCTCGCATCCGGCGCCGAGCGGAGGGCGGAGGGCAGGGGGGAAGATCGGCTCAGCGTCGTCCTCGGCATGCGGGGCGGTCAGGCTGCGTTCGACATCCTTGCGGGACTTGTCGCACGGATAGATCGCTCCGGAGGCTTGGAGCTGCTGCCAGACCTCGCGAAACCAGGGCAGACGCTGCGATTGGATGTAGGGTGCGTGCGGGCCGCCGACATCGGGTCCTTCCGCCCACTTCAGGCCGAGCCACCGAAGGTCTTCGATCGCCGCGTCGGCGAACTCCGGACGACAGCGTCCCGCGTCGAGGTCTTCGGTGCGGTAGATCAGCGTCCCACTAGCGGCGCGGGCGGCGGCGAGAGCGAAGGTGCGGGCGTGGCCGACGTGCAGATAGCCGGTCGGAGTCGGGGCTAGCCGTCCGCGGGTCATCAGAGCGGATTGCCCGTGGGGATGAATTCCCACTTCACATCGAACTCCGCGGCCACTGCGGCGGCGAGAGCCTTCACGCCCCAGGTCTCAGTGGCGTAGTGTCCGCACGGATAAAGATTCCAACCTTGCTCGTGGGCTTCGTTAAAATGTTCTTCGCGCAGTTCGCCGGTGATCAGCGTGTCGCACCCTTCGGCTTTCAGGTGGTCAAGGGCGCTGCGGCCGCTCCCGCTGAGAATCGCGATCTTCTTCGGCTTCGCCGACCCGAATTCTATGCCTTTGTAGGTTTCAGGGTAGGAGGCTTTGAGACGTTTACGCAGGGTCGCTCGCGGAATTCCTTTACAGATGCAGGCGATGGGCAGGCCTTCGTAGTCAACGAACCAATCCACGACCTTCAGGCCGAGATCCTGGGCAATGAGCGCGTTGTTGCCGATAGCCGGATGGGCGTCGAGCGGTAGGTGGCTGGAGTAGAGCGACAGGCCGGTCTTCTTCAGGGCGGCCTTACGGAGCGAGCGCACTTCGCGTTCGGGTGAAACCGGACGCCAATACATTCCGTGGTGGACGATGAGGAAATCGACCCCGCGACGGGCGGCTTCGGCGAAGACCTTGGCGCCTGCGTCCACGGCTGCGCCAACCTTGCGGACCGGGCGCGTGCCCTTGTGTTGCAGGCCGTTACGGGAACCTTCGAAGTCGGCGATGTGCTTGCCGTTGGTGAGCAGGTCGCAGTAGCGGGCGACCTGGGTGGCGGTGACTTTGGTCTTCACAGTTTTTTAAAGGTCGTCGGTTGGCTGGCGGGTTGCGCGAGCGTGGAGGGCTCGAAGGTCTGCGGCGCAAAACTTCCGCCAAGCGCGGCCTCGGTGATGCGCAGAAGGTCGGCATCGCGCGTGGTTTCGTCGAGCAGGCTGCACGCAGCGAGCATCCACTGCTCGTCGACCTTGGAGAATTCTTCGACCTGCAGCGTGCGGGTCTTCTTACCGTTCGCATCGAAACAGGTCGCCTGGATGAGCACGCCGTAGACATGGTCGATGGCGTAATTCACCTTGGCCGGTTCGTGTCCGATTTGGTTGAGCGCGTCGAAGGTGTGCACCGGACGACGCCGTTTCTCGGTGGTCAGGTAAGCCGTGGCTGGCCAATGCGTGAAGGGCAGCTGAAGATCGAAAGGCGTGAGGATGAGTCCTTCTGCGAGGGGGATGAGCGGAGTCTTGTGGTCGAGTTCCTGGGCGGGGCCGCCGCGGCGGGAGACCCAGACGTGGCTACCTTGGGCCGACTTGGCGGTGATAAACGCCAAAGCGGGCTTGCCTTGGGCGTCCGTGATCTCGCCGCGGAGGAGTTGGTCTGAGCCGTGTGAGGCGGCCCAGAGCGTACCTTTGATCGCGGGCAGCGACTCGCCTTTGCGCGGTTTATGGATGATCTCGAAGCGCAGGCAGAGAGCGCTGGTGAGGCGGGAGTTGCGGAAGCCTGCGAGAAAGGTCAGGCCTTGCTCGGGCGTCAGCTGATCGAGTGCCGGGGCGGAAGGGACCCGCGATTGCGCAAAGCACCCGAGTGCGATGAGACACGCTACCCAGCGGACGGACAGGCTGAGCAGTCGGGTTCTCACTCAGGGCTTACTTGGCCGGAGCCGGAGCGGCTGGCTTCGCCGGAGTCGTCGCGGCTGGGGCCGGGGTGGACTGGGGCTTGGCGGCGGCAGGAGCAGGGACGACAGGGGCGGTAGGCGCAGTTGCAGCCGGAGCGGCGACTGGGGCGGTGGCAGCCGGGGGAACGACTGGGGCGGTGGCCTTGGCGTCGAGGGCCTTAGAGACCGGCTTTTCGCGAGCGACGAAGCCGAGGTAGAGGCCGAAGCTGAGAACGAAGAGGATGACCGTGAGGGTCGTGGTCATCTTCGAGAGGACGTTGGCGGATTCGCCACCGAAGACGGTCTCAGCGGCGCCGCCACCGAGGGCCGAGCCCATGCCAGCGTTGGCGCTGGGGCGCTGCATCAGGATCACGAGGACCACGAGGATGCAGACGAGGAAGAGGGCTACCACGGAGGCGTAGAGAAGGAAGTCCGACATGCCCCCATCCAAGGGGTCAATTTCCCATAAAACAACGCCAAAATCAGGCCTGAAGGTAGCTGCCCCCGGAGACCCGGTAGGTCAGCCACTCGCCGGAGGGCGGGGGAACGGTGCCAGTCGCGATAACCTGATGCTTTTCACCGACTTCGTTCCAGAAGGCTCGGCGGCGGGTATCGTCGAGTTCACCGAGGACATCGTCGGCCAGGATGACCGGTGGCGTGGGGGCGAGGAGGGTGTCGCGCTGGAGACGGGCGAGGCAGAGGGCGAGAACGAGGAGACGTTGCTGACCTTCGGAGGCGTAGTCGGATGCATCCTTGCCGGCGAAGAGCATTCCGAAGTCGTCGCGCTGGGGGCCGCGGAGGGTTGTGCCTGTGGCGAGGTCGGCGACGCGTGTCTTCGCCCAGATCTCGACGAGCTGATCGGCGGCGACGTCAGGTTGGTAGACCAAGTCGGCACCTTGATCAGGAAAGCCGGCGCGGGCGCACGCGTCGCGTAACGTAGCGGCGAGGTCGGGCAAAATACGAGCGCGGGTCGCAGCGATGAGCTGGGCCGGTGCGAGCATCGCCTTTTCGAAGGCACGCAGTTCTTCGTCGGAACGGACGGTGGCTTTCAGCAGAGCGTTACGTCCGTCGAGGGCGCGACCGTAGTCGCGGACCGCGGTGAGGTAGGCGGCGTCGGTGCCGCCGATCGCGGCGTCGAGCCAGCGGCGGCGATTGGATGGCGATCCGCGCACGAGGCGAAGGTCGTCGGAGCAGAAGACGATTGTCGGAAACTGCCCGAGGTGCTGGGCGACCGAAGCGACCGGCGTGCCATTGAGCAGGGCTTTGCGAGAGCCTTTGGCCAGGCGGATTTCGACCTCAGCGTTTTCCTCCGGCGAAAGGCGGACGTCGAGGCGGAGGCGGGCCTCCGTGCAACCCGAGCGAACCAGCGGAGCAATGTCCGTCGTGCGGAAGGAGCGGAACGAAGATACTAACGCCGCGGCTTCGAGAAGGTTCGTCTTTCCTTGGCCGTTATCGCCGAGCAGAAAGACGCGAGGGGCGTCCGTGGAGACGTCCGCGAATGTCAGGTTACGGAAGTCAGCGGCTCGGATGCGCGTCAGGCGCATGGCTTACTCCGGAAGGAGGATCACCGTGCCGATTTTCGGCAGGCTGTTGACCGACGTCATCTTGTCCCGGTTCGCGTTATAGATGGCTGAGATCCGCGTCGGACTGGCATCGCCGAAGACCTTGCGGGCGATGCCGGAGAGGGTGTCGCCCTTCACGACCGTGTATTGGCGGAAACGCTGGGGCTTGCCGTCTTCGGTCGTCGCCGGCTTTTCCGCCGGCTTCTCGCTCGTGGTCTTGGGCGGTAGGATGAGCCCTTTCTGGGTGCGGTTGTAATCGGACAGTTCGCGTTTCAGTTTCTCGTTCTCCAGCTGGAGGTTACGGAGTTTGGCGTTGAGGTCGGAGCCGCCGAGGGCATCGGGTTCCATCGGTCTTCCGGGCAGCTGCTGCATGAACTGCTTCTCGGCGGTCTTAATCAGCTGGCGGACGAGGTTCGATTGCTCAGACGTTGGTTTCATCCGGATGTACTGGTTGAAGTGGTAAATGGCCGGGAGCGGATCCTGCAGTTCGAGGTACATGCGGCCGGCTTCGAGATTGGATTCAGCGGCGCCCTTGCGTTTGTCGATCACCTTGAGGTAGCACTCGAGGGCCTTGCGGACTTCGCCGCTCTTGTAGAAGTTCTGACCTTGGCGGAAATCTTCGTCTTCGACGTCGAGCGTCCGGGAGTCGGCGCGAGAGCCGTCTTCGCAACCGGCGAGGAGTAGGACCATGAAGACGAAGGCAGCGCGAACCATGGCCGGACAATCTCTCTCCGACTCGGTTCCTTCAACCCAAAATCATTCTCCGATAGCTTGGCGGAGGGCCGAGTCGAGGTTGGGCTTCGCGAAGCGGAAACCACCGTCGAGCGCCGCCGCCGGGCGGGCCGCCAGGTCGCTGAGGATGGTCTCACGCCCCATCTGTCCGAAGAGCAAGGAGAGGGCCCAGGCGGGCATCGGCAAGAAGCTGGGGCGACGGAGGACGGCGCCTAGAGTGTGGGCAAATTCGGCTTGGGTGACGGTCTGGGGTGCCACGGCGTTGAGCGGGCCGCGGATGGCTTGGCTATCCAGGCACCAGACGATGAGTTCGCAGAGGTCGGGGAGGCCGATCCAGCTCATCCGTTGCCGTCCGCCGCCGATGGGACCACCGAGGCCGAGGCGAAAGGCGGGGAGCATCTTCTGCAAGCCACCGCCGGTGGAGGAAAGTACGAGCGAAGTCCGCAGCAAGACCGTGCGGATGCCTCCCTCGCTGGCCGCTCGGGTCGCGTTTTCCCAAGCTTCGGTCACAGCCGGCAGGAAGCCAGCAGCGGAGACCGCCGACGATTCGTCGAGGGTCTCGGACCGATGCAGCCCGTAGCGGTTGATGCCGGACATAGAGATGAACACCTCCGGTTTTTGCCTGAGATGGGCCAGCGCTTCGGAGAGCAGGCGGGTGCCATCGCGACGGCTGGCCATGATTCGTTCCTTGGCGGCCTCTGACCAGCGTTGGGCGATGGATTCGCCGGCGAGATGAATCACGGCATAAGCGCCTTCGAGGGCGGCGCGATCGATTTGACCCGTAAGATGATTAAAGCCACCGGACCCGTCATGGCGGGAGCGGAAGGGAATGACTTCGAAGCCGAGTGCCGTAAGCCGATGGGACAAAGCGGATCCGATGAGCCCCGTGGCGCCGGTGAGGATGATGCGACGTCGTGCGGTCATCCTCAGTAGAGTGAAAGGAATGCTTCCGACTTCAAGCCGACGGCTTGTTCACGACGAGGATCCACGGCTTACCGGGCGTAGGGTAATAGCCAATCTTTTCGACGTGGAGGCCAGCGGCGGCCTGCTGTTCAGCAAACTTGAGCACGATATCAGATTCTTCGGGGCCGCCCGGGTGTCCGGTATAGGCGACGCAGATGAGGCGACCGCCTGGGCGGAGGTTGGCGTAGGCGTCGCGGAGTGCGCGGTCGGTCGAGGCTGGTTGCGTGACAATGGAGGCATCGCCACCGGGCAGGTAGCCGAGATTGAAGATTGCGACACCCACCTTACCGCGCTGGGCCGGCGTCAGGACGTCGACCAGCTCCGCGTGGCTGCGAAGGTGTAAAGAGACGCGGTCGAGGAGTCCGGCGACTTCGAGGAGATTGCGGCTGGAAGCGATGGCCTCCGGCTGGATATCGAAGGCGTGCACATGCCCCGAGGGGCCGACAGCTTGGGCGAGACAAGCGGTATCGCGGCCTTTGCCCGCGGTGCCGTCGACGGCGATGTCGCCGGGACGGAGGATCTCGGTCGCGAGTTTTTGCGCGCGCTCGGTAACGCGAATCGGATTTATGGGAGCCAAGGGAATTTTCGGAAATTAGGAGGACGCTTCTCGTTCCAAGCGGCGCGACCTTCGTCGCCCTCTTCCGAAAGATAATAGAGTAGGGTGGCGTTGCCGGAAAGTTCTTGGATGCCGGCCTGGCCATCGAGTTCAGCGTTGAAGGCCGACTTGAGGCAGCGGATGGCGAGCGGGCTCTTCGTCAGGATCTCCTGCGCCCACTTTACGCCTTCGGCGTCGAGCTGCTCGTAGGGGACGACGGTATTGACTAGGCCCATCTCGAGAGCCTGCTTGGCGTCGTACTGGCGGCAGAGATACCAGATTTCGCGGGCCTTCTTCTGGCCGACGACGCGGGCGAGGTACGAGGCGCCGAAGCCACCATCGAAACTGCCAACGGTCGGACCGGTCTGGCCGAAGACCGCGTTATCGGCGGCGATGGTGAGGTCGCAGATGACGTGGAGCACGTGACCGCCACCGATGGCGAAGCCAGCCACAAGGGCGATAACGACCTTGGGCATCGAGCGGATCAATCGCTGGAGGTCGAGGACGTTGAGGCGAGGCACGCCGTCCTTACCCATGTACCCACCTTTTTTATCGCCACGGATCTTTTGGTCGCCGCCGGCGCAGAAGGCGAACTTGCCGTCGTCCTGCGGATTGGCGCCACGCAGCAGCACCACGCCGATGGAGGCGTCGTCACGCGCATCGGAGAAGGCCTTAAGCATCTCGGCAATCGTCTCAGGGGTGAAGGCGTTGCGGCGGGAGGGGCGGTTGATGGTCACGCGGGCGATACCATCGGCTTTCTCGTACACGATGTCGGTGAACGCTCCTTGCTTTTGCCAACTGATTTCGGACTGCATGGGCTTAACTTGGTGGACGGGGGCGTCTTTTCCAACGAATAAGCGACGAGACGCTTGAAAATCGGCGGAGGGTAGCACACCTTAGCCGACTATGGCCCGACTGACCCCAGAACAAATTTCCAAGGTTTCCGCCTGGGTAGCCGAAGGCGCCACACTTTCGCAGATCCAGGAGCGCCTTTCGACACAGCTCGAGGTTCCGATGACCTACATGGATGTCCGTTTCCTCGTGGATGACCTTAACCTGGCCCTCGTGGAGAAGGAAGAGCCTAAGCCGGTAGAGGAGCCCGTCGCTGACGCCGCTCCCGCTGAGGCCGGCGTCCCGGCTGAAACCGCCCAAGGTGCTGGTGTCGTGACGGTCGAAGTCGACACGATTGCCCAGCCGCATGCCATGGTCAGCGGTCACGTCACATTCTCCGATGGCGAGAAGGCCGATTGGTATATCGATCATCAGGGTCGACCCGGCATGGCCGCGCGGACGCCAGGATATCGTCCGACGCCGCAGGATATCACCGACTTCCAGACGAAGTTGGATGCGGCGCTCCGTCAGGCCGGTTACTGAGCGCTTAGCGCGTCTTCAGGATCGCTTCCGCCAAGACGAAGTCCGCCGGACGCGTTAGCTTCAGGTTCACCGAAGGATTCTCGACCAAGGAGACATCTTGCCCGACGAATTCAACGGCGGAGCTATCGTCGGTCACCTTGCGCTGGAGTTCGGCAACCTTGCGATAGGCCTTGAGCACGATGGTTGTGCGGAAGACTTGCGGCGTCTCGGCTGTCCAGACTAGGCCGCGATCAGGGGAGGTCTCAACGGAAGCCGAACCGACCTTGGCAATCTTCACCGTGTCAGCGGCACGTCCGGCGAGGATGGCGGCGCCAGTTTCCTTAGCCTTGTCGCGGACCTTACGGATGGCTTCGGGCGAGACGAGCGGCCGGGCGCCATCATGGATGTGCACCAAGCCGGTATGGCCTTCGCAGGTATTGAGCGCGGCCAGGACGGAATCCTGCCGGGATTCGCCTCCGGGTACGAAATCGATTCGGGTGGCCGTGGGTAGATGTCCGGTCAGCTGGGCCTTCAGCTTGGCGAGCTGGGCTTCGTCGCGATAGGTGATGACGACGCGGCCGATGAGGCCCGTACTGAGGAAGGATTGCAGCGAATGGAGGAAGACCGGCTTACCGGCGAGGAGCGCGGTGATTTTGTCGTCGACGACTGCCTGCATGCGCCGCGCGGAACCCGCGGCGAGAAGAACGAGGATGTCGTCGGCGGCGCTCATGCGATCTCGCCGATGTCACGGCGGATGCGGAGCGTCTCCGCAGCGGGGTCCTTGGCCTTCAGGATTGGACGGCCGACTACGATGAAGCTGGCGCCCGCGGCGGCGGCCTGGGCGGGCGTCATCACGCGATTCTGGTCGTCACCCGCGGCATCGGGGTAGCGGATGCCAGGGGTCACGAGCGTCGGGCCAGCGCCGAGGTCTTGGCGGAGGATCGGGAGTTCGAGGGGGGAGCAGACCAGTCCGCCGATGCCAGAGCTGATGGCCATGCGGCCGAGCAGTCGGACCTGTTCTTCGGGCGTACGGGCGACACCCGTGGCCGAAAGCTGGGCTTGATCCATCGAGGTCAGCACCGTGACGCCAAGTACGGTGCAATCGGGCAGGGTGGCCTTAGCGGCTTCGGCGGCACGAGCGATCATCTCAGGACCTCCGCAGGCGTGGATGGTCAAGAGGGAGCAGGGGCGACCTTTGAGGCTCTTGATCGCCGAGGAGACCGTGTTGGGGATATCGTGGAACTTCAGGTCGAGGAAGACCTTGAAACCCAGCGCATGGAATTCGTCGACGATGCCCGGCCCGTGGCGCGTGAAGAGCTGCAGGCCAAGCTTCACCCAAGCGAGGTTGCCGGCGAGCGGGCGAGCGAGCGCCAAGGCTTCCTCCTTGGTCTCTACGTCGAGGGCGAGGATGAGTCGGCAAGGCAAAGCCATGCCGTCTTTATGTAAACGGCCGGGCTTTCCTGCCAGCGTAAATCGTCCCTCAGCCCTGCTTACTTCTTCGCGGCCTTCTTCGGTGCGGGCGTGCTGGGCAGAGACGAGATATCGAAATTAAAGGGCTTGGACGGCTGCTGGCCGAGGAGATGGAGGCTGAACCATTCGGCCATACGGACGTTGTCGTCAGCCATTTCGACCCAGCCGCCGTGGGCGCCACCTAGGCGAATCAGGACTTCGGCCTTGGCGCCGACTTCCTTGGCGCGGGCGAGGTAGCGACGGGCCTGGGAGTCAGGGACGAGCGGGTCGGCGTCGCCCTGGACGATGAAGGTCGGAGGGGTCTTATCGCTGATCCAGAAGAGGGGCGAGAGATCGCGGCCAGCGCGTTCGCGTCCTTCGGCGGTAGTCACGATCGGGCCGAAGGCCGGCGCGCGGACGGTCAAGGGGCCGGCCCCTTCCTTGCTGTCGCCTTCCTTGGCCCAACTGAGGAAATCGACTGGCGGGTAATAACAGGCCACCGCGTTGACTTCGGAGCTCACCTGTTCGATGGGATCCTTCGACTTCGGATTGGCTGGGAGGACGCGCGTGCCGAGCATTAGGCTGAGGTGACCGCCGGCGCTGCCGCCGGTGACGCCAATCTTATTCGGGTCGATACCGAACTTGGCAGCGTTGGCGCGAATGAAGCGGACGGAGCGTTGGAGGTCGCCGACAATCTCGTGGATGTGGAAGCGAGGCTGCGTGCCGTGCACGACGACGAACGTCGTGAAACCGTGCTTC
The DNA here is from genome assembly GCA_041168485.1 of Verrucomicrobiota bacterium. Classification (GTDB taxonomy): domain Bacteria; phylum Verrucomicrobiota; class Verrucomicrobiia; order Opitutales; family UBA953; genus UBA953. Next base: position 24,265 of record JBEEKW010000016.1, on the reverse strand, counting down.
GGCCAGCCACCGTCGCTGATGCCGTTATGGTTGGAGTTCCATCCGCCGCTGATGATTTTGATGACCGCGGCGCCGTTAGGCTTGGCCGGAGTGAAGATGTCCATCGTCAGCGCCACGCCGTCATGCTTGGCATAGATGACGTCGGAGACGCGGGTGACATCCTGAGCAAAGCCGAGGGTGCAGGTGAGGGCAAGTAATGCGGAGGCGAGGAGTCTCATGGGGTTAACCATAGGACACCGTAAAGCGGGCGAAGTTGCAAGCCGCTCAGACCTTGAGGCGGAACTTGATGACTACCTTCAGGATTTCGGCCGGGGCACCGATCTGCACGCCGGGCTGGTGTCCATCCTGCGGGTGGAAGATCGCGAAGTTGCCATGGCCAAGGGTGAGCAAGGCAGTGGGCGACGAAGGGGCGGCGTATTTCTCAACGTCCTTTTCGGCGATATAAGGCTTCGTGACCACGAGGGTATGCTGGTCGGCGTGGCCGCAATTTTCGAGGCCTTGATAGACCACCTGAATATCGCCGTAGACCTGATGGGCCTCCCAGAGTTTGTCCGCCGAAGGAGCCGTCTGGTAGCGCTGGACAATGGCGACAAGGTCTTGGCCTTGGAGTTCATATTTTCCGTCTTCCGTCTTCACATCGAACGCGCGCAGGTAGGCGAATGCCTGCGGGAAGAGCGGATGCAGCGACTCGTAAGCAGCGGAGGCGGAAAGTTGATCGAGGATCATGGAGAAAGGGCTAGGGCCAGGGCTAGGGCTTGGGCCATTTTATTTAGTCCTCGTCGGGGAGGCCTTCGACGTCGTCGAGGGGGAGTTCGACCGGCTGGTCGGAACCGAGGATGGAGAGCAGCAGCGCGATGCGTTTCTGCGGAGACTCCAGGCGGATGACCTCGCCTTCGGAGCCAGTGAAGATACCACGAATGACGCGGGCTTTGGCGCCGATCTTCAGCTCCTCATCGAGTATCGAGAGGGTCGCGTCGGGTCCGAGTGCATTGAGCTCGTCGATCACCGCTTGTTCGACGTCGACCGGCCGGCCTTCGCGACTCACCAGGTGGAGCACGCCGCGCGTGCTGCGGATCGTGGATTGGAATTCCATCGGATCGAAGCGGGCGAAGATGTAGCCCGGGAACAGCGGTTCGACGACCACCTTGTTCTTGTCGTGGCCGCGTCGCGTGCGACGCAGGCGTGGGAAGACCAGCTCGCCGATGCCGACAGCTCGTAGGTTCTGCACCGCCACGGCCTCTTGGCGAGGCTTGGCCTTGATGCAGAACCACGTCGGGCCGGCGGCTTCGGTCATGCGGTCTTAAGGGCGCTCTTCGAGCGGTCAGGCAGCCAACCGAGGGCGATCAGCGCGAGCTGCGAAGGGCAGAAAACGTAGTAGAGCCAGAACGCCCCTGTCTCCGTGAAACCGTAGCTGTGCAGGCCGACGCCGAGAAGATTCGTACCGAACCAGGACCAGGCTGTGACGATGTTACCGAAGATGAGGAGCTGCATCAGCCCTTCGCGGCGCACGAGGCCGCCCCAGCGGGCGTGGAGGCAGAGCGCGCACCAGAGCACGATGAGAATAGCGCCGTTCTCTTTCGGATCCCAGCCCCAGAAGCGACCCCAGCTCTGGTCAGCCCAGATACCGCCGAGCATCGTGCCAATGAAGCTGGCCATCACTGCGAATGCCAGAATGCCATAGGCCGCACGGGCGACACTATCGCCCCAGTTGTAATCTTTCTTAAAGGCGCGGAGAGCAAGGTGGAGTGCGCCGAGCAAGCCGGCGACGAAGGTCGCCGAGTAGCCGAGCGTCACGATGGTCACGTGCGTCGCCAACCAGAAGTTCGTATCAAGCACCGCACGGACGCTCTCGAGGTTGTCTTCGCCGGAGAGGCCGAGGTTGTGGGCGACGATCAGAGACACGAAACCGGTGATACCTGTCGCGCCGGCGCCGATGCCGTTCTTCCAGACCCGCTCGAGCATGATGCCCAAGCCGACGGCACCCCAGGCGACGAAGATTCCCGTTGAATAGAGGTTCGTCACGGGCGGACGGTCATGCAGCCACATGCGATAAAGGAGGGCCGCGGTGTGCAGGATGAAGGAGAGCACCAGCAGGCGGTAACCCCAGACGCGGAGGGCTTCGGAGCCGGTCACCCAGGAGACAAGGACCATGAGCACCACCACCACGTAGGCGATCAGGAGCCAGTAAAAAGGTTGGAGCCGACCGAAGCTTGCTTCGGATTCCGCACGGGCGGACCAAGGACCTTTCAGCGAAGCGGCGATGGCGGAGCTCAGGCGGACGCAATCGTCGTCCTTGCCTTCGCGCCAAGCCATTGAGAAGTCGGCGTAGCGGGTGATGATGCCGTCCTCGGCCAGCCCGGCCCGGTGGGCCTTCTGGTCCTTGATGATGCCGAGGAGGGAGGCACCGAGATTATCCCAGCGGGCGAGCGAAGTTTCGTCCTTGGGAGGCATCAGGCCGATGACGCCCTCGCGTTCGAAATCTTGATAGCGTTCCACGAACGTCTTGACCGTCTTTTGCAGTTCGGGGTCAAAGGCCTTACCCGTGGCACTGGCGTTCATTTCGGCGAGAGCACGGTTGAGTGCGGAGATCCATGCGCCGTATTCTCGGCGCGGGGTAACATCGAGAGGTAGGTCGCCGGGGATGAAGGTCATGCTCAGCGTCGCATACTGGCGGGCGGCGCTTTCGAGCGTGAGGAGGCCACGGTCTTCGACGTCGCGGTCGGCCTGCGGGCGTTTGCGTGCCTGTTCGGCCGCCTTGCTGAGTTCGGCGCTGTTCTTGAGGATACCGTCCCAGCTGACGTAGAGACTCTTCTCGGGGTCGCCGCCGACGCGTTTAAGCACGTTGGGGTGTTCGACGCGGAAGGTGGGTAGATGGCGGGCAATCGGGGCGCGGAAGCAGACTTCGATGAGCCAGTCGACGGAGCTGATGGCGCCTCCGGTCAGACGGACTTGGCGTTTTTCAAGCAGCGCCTGGAGTTCGGTCGAGAGGGCAGGGAGTTCTTTGGCGATTTCTGCACGCTGTTCTGCGGTCCAGGTGGACGGAGGCTGGCCGAAGGCGACGCGTTCGATTTTCGAGAGGCTGATCGAGGTGCGCGAACGCATCTGGAGCAAGGATCCCGTGGCGAGAGTTTGAATCGGTACAATCCGTCCGCCGTTCTGCACCGGGATATCGCCGAAGGAGCGCGAGTCCCAGGTGGCGTCCGCGGCAGAGGCCGCGGGAGTGAGGAGGCCGAGGACTAGGATCGCGGCGGCCGCCTTGGCGCTGCGACCGCGGAGGAAACGCAGCAAGGAGACGCCGAAGTGCCAGATGAGGCCGAGGGACATCAGCGCGACGGAGATATAGGGGATGAGCCATCCAGGATTGCGCACGACCTGAAGTACGCTGAGGCTCTTGCCGTCCTTCGTGCTACCGAAGCTCGACTGAAAGAAGGTCAGGCCAGCATGGCGAAGCGGTTGGTTCATCGAGATATTGAAGGGGAAGGAGCTCGCGCCTTCCTTGAGCGTCACGTCGCTAGCGAAGCGCTTGGGCGTCTCGGTTCCCGGATACTTCTCGTGGGTGAACTTATCCAGCAGCACTGTGAAGGGGACGTAGTAGCGGGTCCGGCGGAGCGAGAGATCGTAGGTCTTACCAGCGTCTACGAAGGTCTGGGCATCGAAGGATTCCGTCAGGTTAAGATTTAGGGCCCAGATACCGAGCGACTTATCCTTCGTCTTCAGCTCCACGATGGCCGTAGGAGCGTTGGGCTTGTTGTCGTCATAGCTTTCCGGGAGAGGCTTGTAGGTCAGCTCAGTGCGAGCGCCAATACCTTGGGTTGCCTTGAGGTCGATGCCGTCGCTCATCTGCGATTTGGCCCGGATCATCGCGTTCGGGTGGTAGGTCTGGACGACGAGCGTGTAAGGAGTGCCCGGGAGTTCGACGGAGGAGGGAGTCTTCTTGGCGGCGATGTCGCGGAGGATTGAATCCGGAATCGTGACGACGACGTCGCCGGCGGTGGATTTCTCGACGAGTGCGATCTCGAAATCGCGGAAGGCTTCGGAGTAGTTACGTTGCTCGCCTTCGGGGATGATCATCGCGGACTCCTCCTGGTAGATCGCGGTGACGAAGCCTCCGCCCAGCAGAAGGAGTAGGCCAGCGTGAATCATGAGGTTACCGACCTTGGCGGCGGTCGCCTTGAAGTGACGGACGTGGGCGAAGGCCAGGTTGATGATCAGCAGGGCCCCGAGTGTGAAGCCAGCCGGTAACGGAATGCGTAAAGGCGCCGTCGGGTCCATCGGATAGAAGCAGAGCCAGGAACTGAAGTAGACCTTCTGGACATGCCAGATGCCCCAGTGGACTTGTTCGAATGTCCCCAGCAGGATGAGGATCATCGACAGGATGAGCAGGAGCACCGTCAGCTTGAGCGATGCCAGTGTGTCGACGAGGCGCCGGCCGCTGTTGGCCTTTTTTTGGTGTTCTTCGCTGTTCACGGGAGTTGGGAGGCGGAGAGGAAGGCGACGAACGCGGCGCCATTGGCTTCGACGGCAGCGGTCTCGCCGTTCATCTTAAAGAACCAGGTGGCACCGTCCTTGGCGGTCAAGACGGCGTCGACCGACTTCTTGCCGTCGGTGGAGGTCATCACGAAGCGCTGGCTCTCGAGTCCGCCGACCTTGACCGTCTTGGCGGAAGCGGCGATTTCATCAGGGGTGGCCGAGGGGAGGCCGATTTGGCCGCGCCAGCGGTTCACGTTGGCGGTGAGACCGCCGACGTTTCCGGGGAAGACCGTCACGGCGATCTCGGCCTTACTGTCGTTCGGGCCGGAGACGATCCAGGTGGCCTTGCGCATCGAGTTTTCCGGACCGACGGACCAACCAGCGGGAAGCTTTGCCCACTTGGGTGCGTCGAAGCCGGCCGCTTCGGCCTTCATCGAGGCGGGAGCGACCATCGGGGCGGCCACGGCCGGAGAGGGGGCGGGCTGGGCGGCGACGGGGGCGGCCGGCGCAGTGGCGGGGGCGGCGGCCGGAGCGGCTTCGGACTTCACTTCGTAGCGGGCGACCTGAGGGGCAGGTTTGCAGCCGAAGGCGAGCAGCGAAGCGGAGAGGAGGAGGAGAGGGCGCATGGGTATAAGGAAATTATTTATTAGTGGCTTTGCCGGCGTTTTTTTTCTTCGCGGGATTGCTGCTCTCGTGCTGGCCGGTCTTGAGGCGCACTTCGTATTTCTCGTCGCGGGGCGTGATAATCCCGCGCTTCACGAGTTCATCGGCGTGTAGGTCGGCCAGGGGCCCGCAACGGGCAATCCAGGCATCGCACTCGGCGCGCAGTTCGGCAAGCTTGGCGGCGTTGGCCGGGTCGCCGGCGATATTCTTTACTTCCCACGGGTCGGTCTGGGTGTCGTAGAGTTCTTCCGGGGCGCGGTTGGTATTGAAGTAGAGGGCTTGGACTGGGGTCAGCTTGCCCTCAGCCTGTACGCGGCGGAGCTCGTGCATGGTCTGGCCGATTTCTTGGTAGGCGACCTTGCCGGCCTCGTCGACGCCGGGGGCTTGATTGCGGACGTAGCGATAGCGGGCGTCGCGGACGGAGCGGACCTTGTCGAAGCTTTCGTCCATGAAATCGCGGAAGGAGTAGACGTACTTCGGCGGGTTGGCGGCGGTGGGCAGGAAGCTATGTCCGTCGAACTCCGCGGGCACGGGCACGCCAGCCACGGTCAGGGCGGTCGGGGCGAAGTCGATCCAGCTGGCGAAATCTTCGCGCACAGTGCCCGGGGCGATCTGGCCGGGCCAGCGCACGATGAGCGGGACGCGGGTGCCAGTATCCTTCGGCGAGCGCTTGAAGCGGGGCATGCCACGACCGTGGTCACCGGTGAAGATGACGATGGTGTTTTTCTCGAGGTCGTGGGCCTTGAGCCAATCGAGCACGCGTCCGAGGGTATAGTCGACCGACGTGACGAGCTCGTGGTAGTGGGCGACCTCGCGGCGGACGGCCGGAGTGTCAGGGTAGAAGGGCGGGAGTTCTACCTTGGCTGGGTCGCGTCGATCGGAGGGCTTGAGAGCGGCGGTGTTCTGCGCGTGCTCCTTATCAGAGGCACGCACCTGGCTCTCGTGACTTACGGAGTCGTTAATGTAGGCGAAGAAAGGTTCCTTCGGCTTGTCGGTCAGCTTGCCGAGCGGCTGTTTGGAATAGTTGACCCAGAGTTTCCGGTCATCGGCCAGTTCCTTTTCGGGCACGCCCTGGAAGTCCGTCTTGCCGGGCCACATCACATGGTAACCCGAGGCGCGGAGTTTCTCGGTGAACGGGTGGGGAGGGTTGACGACTTTAGAGCGCATATTTTGCGCGCCGTACTTGAGCGGGTATTGGCCGGTGACCATGCCGCTGCGCGAAGGCGCGCAGACGCCGGTGTGGGTGAAGCTGCGGGTGAACAGGGCACCTTCCTTGGCGAGGCGGTCCATGTTCGGGGTGATGGCGTCCTTGCAGCCGTAAGCGCCGGTGTCGGGCCCCATGTCTTCGCCGATCACAAAGACTATGTTGGGGCGGGAGTCGGCAGCGCTGGCGAGGGCGGCGATCAGCGGGACGACCAAGGCGAGGAGGCGACGGGGCATGGGGGTGGGACAGGGTCCTTGGCCAATGGTTGCGGGGTAATCGGGCAAAGCAAAAAGAAAGGACGCTTTTCGCGTCCTTTTAGGGGGTATTAGGGCGAGGGCCTTAGTCCGTGAAGCGGAACAGAGCCACGTCACCATCCTTGAACAGGTAGGACTTGCCTTCGAGGCGATAGCGGCCCGCATCCCGGGCGGCGGCGACCGAGCCGTTCTTCACGAGATCCTCGTACGAGACGATTTCGGCCTTCACGAATCCCTTCTCGAAGTCGGTATGGATAACCGCGGCGCACTGCGGGGCGGTCATGCCGCTGCGGAAGGTCCACGCGCGGACTTCTTTTTCGCCGGCAGTGAAGTAGGTGGCGAGGCCGAGTAGGTGATAGGCTCCGCGGATGAGCGAGGAGACGCCGGAGTCGGTGACGCCGAGGGACTGGAGGAACTCCGTGGCTTCGGCGGGCGAGAGATCGCAGAGCTCGGCTTCGACCTGGGCGCAAATCACGACATGCTCGCATCCGTGGCGTTTGCCGATGAGGGCGGCGACATTGGCGACATGCGGGTTCTTGGAAGGGTCGGCGAGATCGGCCTCGGCGACATTGCACGCGAAGAGCACCTTCTTCGAGGAGAGCAGGTTGTAGGTCTTCAGGCGGGCGCGTTCGTCGTCGGAGACGTCGAGCGCGGAGGCCGGCTGGTTCTCGTTGAGGTGCTTCACTAGACGGGCGAGCAGTTCGACGTTGGCGATGGCGTCCTTGTCCTGGCTGCGGACCTTCTTCTGGTTACGGTCGAGCTGCTGCTCGGCGGACTGGATGTCGGCGAGGATGAGTTCGGTTTCGATAACCTCGATGTCCCGGATGGGGTCGACCTTGCCCATGCTGTGGACGATATCGTCATTGTCGAAGCAGCGGACCACGTGGATGATGGCGTCGCACTCGCGGATATTGGAGAGGAAGTCGTTACCCTTGCCTTCGCCCTTGGAGGCTCCGGCGACGAGGCCCGCGATATCAACGATGTCGATCGTGGCGGGGATGACGACCTTGGTGCCGGCGATGACCTGCAGCTTCAGCATGCGATCGTCAGGGACGAGGACTACGCCGACGTTGGGCTCGATGGTGCAGAAAGGGTAGTTGGCCGCCTCGGCCTTGCGCGAGCGCGTGAGGGCGTTGAAGAGGGTCGACTTGCCTACATTGGGAAGTCCGACGATGCCTGCCTGAGTCTTTGCCATGGAAGGTGCACCGTGGGCATCCGCCCCGCCGAGGTCAAGAGTCGGAACTCAGGGCGGCAGCTCCTGCGAGCGTTCGCTGAGGTCCGTTGACGGCAGGACGACTTCGTCCCGGGGCTGAGGCTGTCCGCGGACGATGCGGGCGACGGCAATGCGGCCGCGCACTCCGGTGATCTCGAGAACCCCTGTGGGGTTGAGGCGTGGGTCGCGGGAGACGACGATCATCTTGTCCTGCACCAGGGTGCCGGGCAGGAGGAGGACTGGTACCGAGAGACTGCTCAGCGGGTAGCCTTGGACGAAGCCGATTCGGACATTACGCGGAGCACCCGCCGGGAGCGCGAACGGGTTCGGCTCTTCGGCTGGCTTCGGCTTGGTCGCGGCACAGCCTGTCAGCAGCGCGAGCAGCAGACAGACTGGGCGGAAGCGGTTCACGCGCGGCTGGAAGTGCCGAGGCCTTCGGGCGGCTTGCCGATGAAGGCGGCCAAGGCGGAGTTGGGCGGGAGTCCGCCGGGGAGACCGCCCGGAGAGAGCGGGCCCGGGGTCTGCTCGGCCTTGTCTTCTTCCGAGATAAACTGGTCGAAGCCCGGACCAGAGGTATCGAGTTCGCCTTCGAACATGCCCTGCAGCTGACGCATGCGTGTCGGGTGGCGCATCTTGCGGAGCGCCTTGGCTTCGATCTGGCGGATACGTTCACGGGTGACCTTGAAGTGGCGGCCGACTTCTTCGAGCGTGCGCTGAACGCCGTCGAGGAGACCGAAACGGAGGATCAGGACTTCCTTCTCACGCTCGGCGAGGGAGCGCAGGACGAAGTCAATCTTCTCGCGAAGGAGACGCGTGGAGGCGGTGTCGGAGGGATTCTCCGCGGACTTGTCCTCGATGAAGTCACCAAGCGAGGTGTCTTCGCCGTCGCCGACGGGCGACTGGAGAGAGATGGGCTGCTGGGCCATCTTCATAATCTGCTGTACGCGATCGATCGCCATGTTCATCTCGTTGGCGACTTCCTCGGCGGTCGGCTCATGGCCGAGCTCCTGCGTGAGCTGCTTCTGGACCTGCATCACCTTGTTGAGCGTCTCAATCATGTGCACCGGGATGCGGATGGTGCGGGCCTGGTCGGCGATGGAGCGGGTGATTGCCTGGCGGATCCACCAGGTGGCGTAGGTGGAGAACTTGTAGCCGCGGCGGTATTCAAACTTCTCGACGGCCTTCACGAGGCCCATGTTGCCTTCCTGGATGAGGTCGGTGAAGAGCAGGCCGCGGTTCTGGTACTTCTTCGCGATCGAGATGACGAGGCGGAGGTTGTGCTCAACCATCTCGGTCTTGGCACGCTGCGCTTGGTCGAGGTGCTTGCGGACGTTGCGGGAGAGGTGCAAGAGCTCGGTCGGCGTGAGGCGCCAGCGGAGCTCAATCTCGCGGGTGCGTGTGGCGGAGATCTCGGGCTTGATGGCCTTCTTGGCACGGACCGGGCCGCGGGCGACCATGGTCGGTTCGACGAGATTGCGGGAGTCGTCGATGTCGCCCTTGATGTCGGGGAGCTCGAGCCATTCTTCGAAGAGCTTCATCTTGAAGCAGAATTTACGCAGGATGTGCAGGCAGCCTTCCTTGGGGGTCAGCTCGATCTTGCGGTAGGCTTCGCGGGCCTTGGCTTTCTTGGGGGCGTCAGTCTCGTCGAGGTATTTCTGCCACGCCTTATCGAGTTTGGCTTTGAGCTTGGTGCACTCGTCCGTGGCCTTCGGGAGCATCTTGTAATAGGCGTCGCGAGACTCGACTTTCTTGTCGATGACGACCTTGTCGAAGCGTTCTTCCTTGCGGAGAACCTTGAGGGCGAGGTCGAGTTGGTAGGAGAGGGTGAGCCAGCACGAGAAGAGGAATTCCTGGGCTTCAAGTTCAGCGTCCTCGATGCGCTTGGAAATCTCGACTTCTTGTTCGCGGGTGAGCAGCGGCTTGTGACCCATCTGCTTCAGGTAGACGTTAAACGGGTCGTAAGGGGCGTCGGCCGGGACGGTGCGCGCGGCTTCTTCTTCGGAGTCCTCGACCTTCTTGCGGTAGGTCTCGACCTCGTCCTCGTCGAGGAGCTTGATATCGAGATTATCGAGAATGTTCATGATGTTCTCGATCAGCTCCGGGTCGGTGGCGCTGTCGGGGATGACTTCGTTGATGTTCTGGACGGTGACGTAGCCGTTCTTCTTAGAGAGGCTGACGAGCTGCTGGACCTTCTCGTTAATGTCCGGGCGGACCGGTGCTACGTTCTTGGCTGGGGCGACCTTGACGGGGGCGGTGGCTTTAGCGGGAGAGGCGGCTTTTGCGGGAGAAGCCACCTTGGCGGGCGTGGCGACTTTGCCTAACGGGGCAACCTTCACGGGCGCCTGGGCTTTCCCGACCGGCTTGGCGACGACGGCCTTCACGGGCGTCTTCACCGCGGGCGCGGGCTTGGCGACCGGCTTGGCGGCGGCTTTGACAACGGGCTTGGCCTGCTTGGAGGCTTTCACGGGTTTGTCGGTGGTCTTCTTGTTCTTCTTGTCGGGCATCTTGGTAAAATTAGGCGGCGGAGAGGGACGGAGGTGTCGCGTGCGATTTACGTAGGGCGATCTTTTCCGACTGGAGCTGGTTGAGCGTGGCGATGTCGTCGCGGGAGGTGGAGGCGATACGGGCGTCAAGGCTGCGCATGAGGGTCTGGACGTGGCGACTGTGGAAGGATTTCAGGATGCTGTTAGCGCGCGGCAGGATGTCCTTCTCGTCGTCGCGGCCGGCGTAGGTCTCGGCGGAGAGGCGGGCGGCTTCGGTGCGTAGTTCGTCGTCGAGGGTGCTGATCGCTTCGCGAAGGCCGGCGAAATGGCCATGGGCGGCTTCGTTGAGCAGGGCCATCAGGAGTTGGCCGCCCCGGCCGGACTGGTCGATCCATTCGAGCGGCAGTGACTGGGCGATGGGGACGAAGTAGGAATCATGCCGCAGAAGGAAAAGTATCAAATCCTCCTCCGACGTTGTCAAGCCCCCCCCCTTGACAACTGGGGTGGGGGGTGGGTCGTTGGGTCCGCCGAGCTGGGCGGCGGGGCGCTGGGCCTGGGATTGGGCCCGGTGGCGTTCGTAGGCCATGTGCATCTCGCGGATGCCAATGCCGGCATGGCGGGCGGCCTCATTGAGGGCTTCGCGGACGATCTCTTCGGCCCCGGCCTGCTCGACGATGGGGAAGATGGTTTCCAGGAGGCTGAGGCGGCTGGTGAGCGGCAGGTTGACCGAGCCTTCGGGGACCAGGGACTGGACGCAGAACTGCATCGCACTGCGGGCACCGGCGACGAGGCCTGCCCAGCCGGCGGCGTCGTGGGTGGAGAAATACTCATCGGGGTCCTTGCCGCCAGGAAGCGAGAGGAAGCGGATGTCGAGGCCTTCACGCAGGCCGATGGGCAGGAGACGTAGGGCGGCTTTCTGGCCGGCGGCGTCGGAGTCGAGGAACACGATGAGGCGCTGCGTGAAGCGGCGGAGCTGCTGCATGTGTTCTTCCGTGACGGCGGTGCCTTGGGCGGCGATCGCGCCCGGGATGCCAGCCGAGTGGCAGCGGATGGCGTCGAGCTGGCCTTCGACGAGCACGAATGGGTCGGCGTCCTTGCGCGTCATGCGCGCGCGGTCGATATTGAAGACCGTGCGGGATTTCTTGAACAGTTCGGTCTCGGGCGAGTTGACGTACTTGGCTTCGCGGGATGGGTCGTCTTGCGGGGTGATGTCGAGCGTGCGCGCGGTGAACGCGATGACTCGGCCCTGGATGTCGCGGATGGGGATGACGAGGCGGCCGCGGAAGCGGCAGCGCCAGCGGAGCGGGTCGGGTACTCGGTCGACGCCGAAGAATAGACCAGTCTGGGCGAGAGCGTCCTTGCCGTAGCCCTTGGCGAGCAGGCCTGGGATGAGCTTGGAGTCGTCGACGGGCGCGAAGCCGATGCCGAAGTCATCGGCGACTTCGAGGGAGAACTTGCGCTTCTCCGTCCAGTAGTCGCGGATCCATTCGCCGTGCACGGGGTCTTCGAGGAAGCAGCGGCGCCAGTAGTCGGTGACAAGTTCGTGGATCTCGAGGAGCTGGCCGCGGAAAGATTTCTCGCTCTTGCCGTCGCCGCCGGTCTCGTAGTCGAGCTTGAAGCCGAAGCGGGTGGCGACGCGTTCGATGGACTCCGGGAAGTCGAGGCCTTCGCGGGTCATGACCAGCTTGAAGGCGTCGCCACCTTGCTGGGTGGAGAAGCAATACCAGAGGCCGGTCTCGGGGTTGACCTTGAAGGAAGGACTTTTCTCGGACTTGAAAGGGCTGAGGCCCCACCAATCCCGCCCGCGCTGCTTCATCTGCGTGTAGTCCCCAGCAAGCGCGACGATATCTGCCCGTTGGCGGAGCTCGTCGATAGATTTGCGGGATATACGGGCCACGGCTGTCAAGGGGTGTCTGTCAAGTGGGTCGGAGCAAACGTAAATAATTCCCAATCGGCGATAGGGCGTTCCCCTGTGGTATGCCTAGGGGGTCTGGTTTTACAAGTGGCCCGGCCCCTTTAGCACTCGTCGCAGAGCTTATGGCGGATTCGCTTGGCCTCTTCCCGCAGGCGGGCGGCCTCGGCCGTCTGGCCAGCCTTCTCCAGGACGTCGGCCAGGTTGTCCAAGACCGAGGTGGTTTCACGCTTCTCGGCTCCGTGGAGTTTCTGGACCCCGGTGAGTTGGCGACGAAAAAGGGCTTCGGCTTCAGCGAGCTTGCCGCGCTTGAGTTCGAGTCCGCCCAGGATGCTCATCGTACCGAGAGGGTCAGGGTGGCCTTCCCCGAGGGCGGCGACTTCGAGCGCCAGTACCGAGCGGTAGAAGTCCGCGGCCTCATCGAGGCGGGCTTGGCGATAGCAGAGGCCAGCGAGCTGGGTGCGGAGGTTGATGATCGCAGCTTCGGCGCCGCGGGGGGCGGTCTCGAGCAACGCGAGCGCCTCCCGATAGATTTTTTCTGCTCCCGCTAAGTCGTCGGCGGACATCCGTAAGGCGGCGAGTTCGCGCCGGAGATCGGCGGAGGCGGCCCGTTCATCGCGAGTCTTTGTCTGTTGAAGTGCAATCGCTTGCGCGAGGAGTTGGGCGGCCTCTTCCGTCCGACCTTCGCTGCGGCTAGTCGTCGCGCGTTGGCGTAACGTCTCCGCCTCTGCGACCGGGGCCGCAGGGGGGGCGTCACGGCAGCCCGCCGAAAGAATCGCTAACAGGATGAGCGCGCCCCTGAACATCAGTCGCCCAGGAAGCTAGCGTCGTCGCACTGCGCCTTGAAGTAAGGTGCGTTACCATCGACTTCGACCGTCAGCGAGTGGTTGCCGGCAGGGATCGAGGCGGCGAAGGCTCCGGCCTTCAGGTCGAGGGCCTTGCCGTTGAGCCAGGCGGCTTTCACGCCGGTGAGCAATAGTGGCTTGGTGGTCGCGGCGGCAGCCGTGAAGCGCGCCGTAGCGTAGAGGCGGCCGGGGTTGAATTCCTTGGTCAGCTGTCCGTTGACGAGTGTGTAGACGGGAGTGGCTACGGCGGATTTAGCGAGGGCGCCGGGCGGCTGGTCGTCGAAGACCCAGAGACGGGCGACGTTGCCCTTGCTGGCGTCGAACGGACCGGGTTTGCCGATCTCGCCGAGGAAGGCGTAGAAGTTACGACGCGATACGCCCGTGATACCGTCGGCGAGTCCGGCGGGCATGATGCTGCCGATATTATCGCGGCTCACGATGTTGGCCTTGAGGATGGCCAGTTCGACGCCGGGGCCAGGGCGGATGAAGAGTTCGGTTGCGTTCTCGCGCGCTGGGATGCCGACCATCTGGCTGCCGTCCTTCATCTTGAAGGAGAAGCCGTGGTAGCCTTCCTTCACCTTCGAGGCGGGATTGAGCACGCTCTCGATGATGTAGTCGAGCGGGGCGCTGGCGCCGATGCTGCTGAGGTCAGGACCGAGCTTGCCGCCGGCACCGCCGATGGCGTGGCAGATTGCGCAGCCGTTCTTGCGATAATGGATTTCGCCATCCGCAGGATCGGCGCCTCGGCTGATCATATTGATCATGCCCGCGATCTCCGCGGAGTAGTCGCGTGGTCCGGTCATGGCGCCGGTGAGAGGTTCGATGGTCTTGACCAGCGCGACGCCGTTCCGGCCGAGCGAGCGGGCGGACTGCAGGGCGGCGGCCAGATGTTCCGCGCTCAGACCCTGCGGGAATTCCTTCGCGAGTCGCTGGGAGAAACCGCCAATCTGGAAGAGATTGGTCCACACGGCCGCGGCTTCCTGCTTCGTCTTGATCTGGGCGAAGACGGAGGGGATGGCCTTGAAGGCTTCGCCTGGAGCGTGGACGGCGAGGGCGGGAAGGGCGTCGCGACGGACGACCGACGGACGCGTTTCGGCCGTCAGGCTGCGGAGTGCGTTGAGCGACGGCTGCTGGCCGATGGCACGGAGCGCGCCGATGGCCGCTTGGCGGAGGGCGGCCTGTTTCTCGCGGCCGGCAAAGTCACCGATCTTCGGGACGAACTGCACGAGCTTCCACTGGCCGGTGAGGCGGACGCATTCGATGAGCAGCTGCGCCTCGGTCTCATAGCCGAGGAGAGCGCCCAGACCCGAGAGATCGCCCTTCGGGCGGACGTTGCGGGTACCGGCTTCAGCGAGTGCACGGGCGACGCGCTGGCGGGTCGACGGCTGGAGGGAGGTATCGTTGATGAGCGCCTGATAGAGTAGGGTGGCCTCGTCGGACGTACCTGCCTTGCCGACCAGCTCGATCCACGGACCGGTGCCAGCGGCGTCGATCTTGCGACCCACGAAGAGGCGCTGCACGTAGGGCGTGGCGATGCCGGGGTCGATCGCTTTCACGATGGCATCCAGCGAGGCTTCTTGACCGTTAATCTTGGACGGCTGGGCGGCGACGTCTTCGAGCCAAGGGCGGGCGAGTTCGTTGATGCTCGTCCAGGCGGCGAAATCGAGGAAGGTGTCCTCGGTATTCTTCGGGAGATGCGCGAGCACGGCGCGGGCGCTTTCCGGCGTGCGGACGCGGGCGAGGGCGCGATGGGCTTCGAGCTGCACCCGCGGATTGACGTGCGCGAGGAAAGGGGTGATCAGGCCGATATCCGTCGCGCCCCGGGCGCCGAGGGATTTACCGAGTTCGCGTAGACCGACTTGGATGCTCACCGGATCCTTGCTCTTCAATAGTTCGGCGAGGTGCGCGGTGTCGTCGGTGCGGCCGCTGAGCAGCCAGGCGGCGTGTCGGCGGGTGGTGTCGTCCGTTGTCCAATCCTTGAGGGCAGCCTGCAGCTCGGCGACCGGGAGCTTGGCGAGTTCGCGGCGGGACTGTTCAAACGTCCAGCGGTTGGGCGAGAGGAGATTGGCAAGGAGCTCCTTGGACGGTTTGCCGAGGACCGGCTGCCAAGCGAGGGGCTTGGCGGCTTCAGGCACGATACGCCAGATGCGACCGCTGATCTTATCGCGGCGAGGATCACGGAAGTCGACCTCACCATGGTTGATGATGGGGTTGGTCCAGTCAGCGATGTAGAGTGCGCCGTCTGGGCCCATCTTGACGGTGATCGGACGGAAGGCGACGTCGCTGGTGCGGACGACATCGGGAAGCTCCTTGGTCACGTAGCCAGACTTAGGCGTGGCTTCGGAGCTGAAGTCGTTGAAGCCGAAGCGGACGATGCGATGCGCGCGGAAGTCGCACGTGATCGCGTTGCCTTGCCAATCGGGTCCGAAGATCGGGCTGTTGATGAGTTCGAGTCCGCTGAACTTCGGATAAGAGCCAGGGCTGATGCTGCCGACGAGGCGACGGGCGCCTTCGGAGGGCGGGAAGGCCGCGCCGGGGAAGGCCCAGTGCACGCCGGTGCCATCGGCGCCAGAAGTGAGGAAGGTCTGACCGGCGGCGTCTTCCTGCTGGCCCCAGGCGTTGACGAGTCCCTTGGAGTGGACTTCGAGGCGTTCGGTGTTCGGGTCGTAAGCGAAGGCGACGCCGGAGTTGGCGCGCACGAGGCCCCACGGAGTCTCGAGGTGCGAGTGAATGTAGATCGTCTGGTGGAAATAGAGACGGCCATCGATACCCCAATGCAGCGTGTGGATGATATGGTGCGTGTCTTCGGTGCCGAAGCCGCTCAGCACGATGCGACGATCTGCGAGAACGCCGTCGGTGTTCGCGTTCGTGAGATGGAGGAGTTCGGTGCTGGCGCCCACGTAGACGCCGCCGAAGTTGTCCGGCGCGACGCCGGAGGGGATGAGCAGTCGGTCGGCGACGATACGAGAGACGTCAGCGATGCCGTCGCGATTGGTGTCTTCTAGGAGGATGACTTTGTCGTTGCCGGTGGAGGGACCGAACTTTGAGGAATTACCGGCCATCTGTGCGGCGAGGTCCTCAGGGTTCACCTGCGGGTAGGTGTTGGAGGTCGCGACCCAGAGGCGGCCAGAGGTGTCCCAGTTCATGTGCACCGGCTTCTCGAGGAGCGGGTTCTCGGCGAAGAGTGCGATGCGTAGGCCGTCGGACATCTTGAACTCAGGGGCGGGCAAGGAGGTACGGACCTCGAGCTTCGACGGGGTCTTCGGCTCAGGAGGTAAAGTGCTCGGCTTTCCGGCGGAGACCGCGATGGCATCGGCTTCGGCCGTTTCAATCAGCGGATCGAACTTCGGGATCTCGACAGCGTTGTTGCCCTGTTCGCGCTTACGGAAGCCGAAGATGTATGTGTAGTTGGCCGGGCGGCTGCGGTGGAAGAAGAGCGAGTTCTTGCGGAGAACCGACGCGCGTAGGGCTTCGGCGGCCGTGGCGGGCTGGTCCCAAGATGTCTTATTCACGTTCCAGCCGAGTTGGGCCGCAACGCCTTCGCTCAGTGCGCGGTAGCCGCGTTCGGTCAGGTGGATGCCGTTGTCGGTACCGAAGTCGAGGGCGATACCCTGGGACTTCCACTCCGCTTGGATGAAAGGCACATTCTTTTCCGTGGCGAGTTCGGCGAGGCTGCGTCCGTAGGCGGCGAGCAGGGCGTTGTGTTCGGCAGGATTGGGCAGACCTGGGCGGGAGCCGCGGAGGTCTTCGTGGGCGATCGGGCCGAGGATGACGAAGCGGACTTTGCCGCCCGCGCTATGCTTCGTGATGAGATCCATCAGCTGAGCGACTTCACGCTTCAGGCGGGCCGGTGTATGCTCGGTGCCGTAGCGGGCCGGATCCGGATTGAGGGCGGGGTCGTTCTTGCGATAGGTGAGTTCTTCGAGCGAGGCAGCCATGCCGTAGCCGATGATCGCAACAGTCGGCTTCACGACGGCGAGTTGTTCCTCGAGCTGTTCGATGCCCTTGGCGACCGGGTCGAAGCTGGCGCGCGAAGCACCGAGCGGGGTGTCGCCGGAGTAGCCGAGATTGCGCACGGCAAATTTCTTGCCGGGGAATTCCTGGCGCATCTTGGTCTCGAGAACGCCGTAGTTATTCTCGCGCTCGATGAGCACGTCGCCGATGAGCAGGACGCGATCGCCGTCCTCGAGAGTGAGCTTCCGGTTCTCGCCGGCGGCGAAGGAGCTCGGCTGGAAAGCGATGAGGGCACAGAGTGCCAGCAGGGTGTTGAGACGGGGCATGAGTGGATTGGAAGAGATTACGGGACTATGGCGAGGCGACTTTCGACCCCAGTGGAACGAAGTTGTTGCCATCGGATGGCCTTTAAAATCGCTCAATTAAACCAACCGCTCGGAATCAGTCCGCGAATTGCGGCCAGCGTGCCCGGAAAGCCAGCTGGGCCTCCTTGTCGGGAATCTCTGGGCGGGCCGGGTCGGTCAGGAACTTGAGAGGGAAGGCCGGCTTGAGGTGGAGGATGTGGACGGTCGAACCCTTGACCTCGAAGACCGCAAACCAGGCTCCGCACCCGATGTCGAAAAGATCCCCGTGGCGGCCACGGATGCGGCGGGTTCGGTGGGGGCTCGGGTCGCGGCTGAGGATCTCGAGCAAGCGAGCTTCGAAATCCACCGACCAATCCTGCTTCAGCCAAGCCATGTGTTCGGCGGCCTGGGGGGAGAAGGTCACCGTGAACGCTGGGGGTGCGTCGAGCGCAGCGTCCACTTCATCGATCCATCCGGCTTTCGCGTCGGGAAAGGAGTCGTAGGAGGGGATGTAGGGCTTGATGTCGAAGATTGGCGTGCCGTCGACCAGGTCACACGGGCCGAGGATCAGTTTTCCTTTTTTGATCTCGATCAGCTGCACCGGCGTGATGCCGATTGGATTGGGACGATGGGGGGAGCGCGTGGCGAAGACGCCTCGCCTTTTCGAAGGGCCGCGCGGAGGGAGTACTTCAGGGCGCCAGTCGGTGTTACGATGGAACCACCAGATCAGCCAGATGCGGTCGAAGCCTTCGAGGTCTTTCAGTGCTTTCTGGTATTTGTCGCCGGGTAGCATCTCCAGGACGTTGGTCTCAGCCTGCTTCTCGTCTGGCTGATGACGGGCGTCGAATTTCAACGGCTTCCCCGAGCGGATGAAGCCGATGGGCGTGATGGTGAGTCCCGAATCCAAGATGACCAAGGCCTAGGCCTCGCAGGCCAAAAGGCAAAGATTCATTGTCTTACCTTCGTGGTGTCGTTAGCCGTCTTGCTCCGCAATGTCCGCCGAGGTCATCAATCTCTCCTGTTATAAGTTCGCTCCGTTGGAAGGACTGGAGGAATTGCAGGCTAGCCTGCAGGAGGTCGCGATGGAGCAAGGGCTAAAGGGCACAATCCTGCTGGCCCCTGAAGGCATTAATTTCTTCCTCGCTGGCACCCGTGCGCAGTTGGTGGCCATCTTAGACGTCATCCGGGCCGTGCCAGGTCTCGGGGGTATTACTCCAAAGGAGAGTCCGAGTTCGGATCAGCCGTTCAAGCGCATGCTCGTGAAAATCAAGAAGGAGATCATCGCTTTTGGCGTTGAAGGCGTGGATCCCGCCCGCCGTCCATCCCCCAAGATTTCGGCGAAGCAGTTGAAGCAGTGGCTCGACGAAGGCCGGCCGATCACGTTGCTCGACACGCGTAATGAATATGAGATCCGCATGGGCACGTTCAAGGGGGCGATCGTTCCGCAGATCTGGAATTTTCGGGATTTCCCCGCGGCGGTGCAGAATCTGCCCGCTGAACTTAAGTCGCAGCCTGTCGTGATGTTCTGTACCGGCGGCATCCGTTGCGAGAAGGCGGGCCCGTTCATGGCCATGCAGGGCTATACCGATGTGCTGCAGCTCGACGGTGGTATCCTTAAGTATTTCGAAGAGGTCGGCGGCGCGCATTACGACGGCGAGTGTTTCGTCTTCGACGAACGCGTCGGCGTCGGGCCTGACCTCCGCGAGACTGGTTCGATCATCTGTTTCAACTGTCAGATGCCGTTGACCATCGAGGATCAGCAGCGTTCCGATTACGTCTATGAGCAGACGTGCCTGCATTGCATCAATGGCAAGCCCAAGGGCCGGGGTAATACCGCTCAGCGCGGGGCCTGAGGCTTACCAACGGAGTTCGGAGAGGCAGAAGACGCGGCGGGCGCCTTTCGGTAGGCGCGCCTGTAAGGACGTATCGTCTTTGTCGCTGAGGATGCCCGTGCGCAACAGCACGCTGTCGAGACCCGCCCCAGCGGCACCGGCGATGTCGTGCTCTGGGCTATCGCCGATCGCCAGTACCGTCATCGGCGGCGGGTTGCCGAGCGCGGCCAGCACGGTGCGATAGATATCACTATGCGGCTTACCGAAATAGCGAAGCACGGCGCCCTTGCGCTCGAGCTCGACAGCGATGGCACCGGCCGAGGGGCGGACGCCTTTGGGTGTGAGCATCTCGAGGTCGGGGTTGCAGACGGCGATTGTCACGCCGCGTTTGGCTGCTGGGGTGAGGTCGCGGATTTGTTCGCGCCAGTTGCGGTCAGGTTCCTGGCAGGCGGCGAGGATGATGCCTTCCGCTTCGTCGGGCCACGTAAGGGTGAAGCCAAGGTCGCCGAAGCCATAGTCGTCGCCGGGCTTGCCGGAGATGTGGACCTTCGCGCCCGGGCCGAAGCCTGCGCCCAGCGAACCAGCGCGGATCGCCGCTTGGGCGGCGTCGCCTGAGGTCACCACGGCGTCGAAGTGTTCGGGGCCGAAGCCGAACTTCGCGAGGCGAAGGATATTATCGGCGCCGGTCTTCGCGGAATTAGAAAGTATGATGACCTTACCGCCGCTTTCACGGAAGCGACGCAGCGCCTCGGCGGCGTGAGGGTAAGCGACGGTGCCGTCATGCAACGTGCCGAACTGGTCGACGAGCAGGGCGCCGTATTGGCCAGCGATTTCGGAAAGTCCGGCGATGGGCGAAAGCGTGCTCATGCGAAGGAGATCTCGTGGCCGAGGGAACGCCAAGCCAGGCGGGCGGCCCCGGCGGCGGCTTCTTCGCTCCAAGAAGGAGTCAGCGTTACGCCGAGGGCAGTCGCACGCAGGGTCATCCAGGCCGCACTCCGGGAGCCACCGCCGGCGTGGCGGACGCTGCGTAGTGTGGGTCCGCCCAGTTCCCGGAGCTTCGCGAAGCCCGTCTGCTCAACGCGGGCGAAGGCTTCATAGATGCCTTGCAGGAATTCGGCGTCGGAGGCCGGCCGGGGGGTCAGGCGCGGGGCGAGTTTCGCATCGGCGACCGGGAAGCGTTCGCCGACGGAGGGCAGGGGGTAGTAATCAGTGCCTGTCAGCTTTGCCGGATTGAGCGAAGTTTCGAGGGCGGCGAGTTGTTCGGCTGTGAAGAGCTGCAGGAGCGTCTTGCCGCCGCAGTTGGAAGCGCCGCCGGCTAGCCAGGTGTCGCCGATGCGGTGGCTATAGATGCCGAGTTCGGGCGCGAAAATCGGCCGGTCGCTCAGGAGCTTGAGCACGATGGTCGAGCCGAGCGCCGTGGAGGCTTCGCCGGGTTCGGTCGCGCCGCTGGCGAGGAAGGTCGCGCAACCATCGGTCGTGCCTGCCGCGATGGTGATTCCTTCGGGGATGCCGAGGGCGATGGCCGCCTGCGCGGAGACATGTCCGATCGTCGTGCCGACCGGGACGACTTCGGGGAGGAGGCCGGGGGAGAGTCCGAAGTCGCGGAGCCAATCTGGCCAGCAGCGATTGACCGGATTATAGCCGGTCTTCAGGGCGTTATTCTCGTCGGTCTGCCAGTTCGTGGCGCCGAGGCAGCCGTTGATCCAGTCGGCTTGATGGATAATGCAGTGTAGTCGCGGCAACTTGGCCCACTCGTGGGCACGGGCGGCCGGAGAAGTGGCGCCATGGGCGGCGCTTTCGCGTGGGGCAAGCGTCTTGATCTTCGCGGCGAGATCACCTGTTTCGGCGTCATCATACATGCGGGCCGCGGCGAGCGGGCGGTTATGATTATCGACTGGCAAGATCGTCCCCGAAGTCGCGTCGACCGCGATGGCACGGGCCGCGGCGAGGTCGAGCTTCTGGCTGAGTTCGTCGAGGGCCGTGCGGCAGCCGTTCCACCAATCTTCCGGGGATTGCTCGCGGCGGGCTCCTGTGGCCTTGGTTGCCGGTAGTGTCGCCGAACCCAGCGCTAGGATCTTTCCGGAGGCGTCGACGGCAATCGCGCGGACACCTGAAGTGCCGAGGTCGAGGCCGATGACGAAGCCGTGCATTTCGGGTTATGGGGAGGAAGGGGGCCTTGGGGCAAGAGTGGATGACAGATGACGGAGGGCAGATGACAGATGGAAGTAACAAGAGACGAGCTGAAGCGCCGAATACGACGTGGTCTTGGGTGATGCGTGCCGCCAACCGCTTCTTACTTGGGATTCAGTTCGTCCCAGCTCTTCAGTCCGCAGGTCTTCAGGTAAGGTTCGGCGGCGGCTTTCCAGGCCGGGGTGTCGGCGGCTTTCACCAGTTGCCAGATCGGGCGTTTCTGGTCGGGCTCAAAGGTCGTGCCGGGTTTATTGCTCCAGAGACCGAAGCGGAGGCCGCCTTCCATCGCGTGGTCGACATGTCGATGATAGAGAAAGGCGTCGACGGCGCCATCGAGGCGGGCGACCTTCTCCCAGGCGTAGGCGTAGGCCGCCGCTTGTTCGGCGAGGGCATCCGGGCGCTTCGTCACGTCGAAGCCTTGTTCGGTGAGGCTGAGCCGGCGGGGTTTGCCGTCGAAGCGGAATTCGGGCGAGGCGAGTTTGCGGGCGACCACCTCAAGGTTCTTGAACGTCACCTTCTTCGAGTCGTCGTCGAAAGTGACCTTGTCCAACCATGTACGGGGGTCGCGGAGATTGCTCGGGTAGGGATGGAAGGCCAGGTGCCAGTCGAAGTCGCCGCGCCCCTTGGCGCGGCGGGCGAAGGTCTCGAGCAGGGTGCGGCCGCGACAGGCCTGCAGCGGGTCGGCGTGGCCCTGCGAGTTCCAATGGTGCTCCATGGACAGGTAGACGCGGGCGTGGGCGGAATGACGGCGCAGGGACGTCCAGGCGAGCCGGACCTGGTCTTCGTATTGGGTCGCGAGCTGCTCGACCGTGACCGGACCCATCTGGTGCCACTCGTGGTGCGAGTTCACCTCGTTGCTGATGACCCAACCCCAGAGACGTCCGTTCGAGGTGTCGGCCGAGCACCAGCGGCGAGCGATGAAGTCCGTCAGTGCCGCGTAGCAGGCCCGGCCTTCGGGCGTGACCGTGTTCGCGGCCATCGTGGTGCCTTTGACGGCATCCGCCTGCGGGTGGACCGTCAGCGTGCGGACACGTTCATTAGGTGAGCGGTAGGTGATCAGGATCGCCGTTACCACGACACCCTTGTCGCTCAGGGCTTTGATCTGTCGGTCGAGCGACTTCACGTAGGCTTCGTTGATCACGAACGTGAACCCTTCGGCCGTGGCCGTCGGCTGGCCGGGTTTGGCCTCCTTGGCGGGCGAGAGAAGACCGTTCAGCATCAGATTGATGCCGGCGTGGTGGACGCCCAGCTCCAGCAGGTCATCGACCATCTGCACCTGCAGGCCCTTCGGGCTGGGGGTCGCGGGGTAGGGGGTGGGGTCGGGCGCCGTCGCGGCCAGTGCCGAGATAAGGCTCAAGAAAAAGAGAAGGAGCGGTCGCATGAAGGGGGAGACAGGTTGGCAGGCCGAAGGTTTCAATCGTAGTGGTTGTCGAAGTAACTACACCGACGGCAAATAGATTAAAGGTGCAGCCAGCTACCAACCGCTATCCGATTAGCGCGCCTTACCTTAGGTTTAGTTCATCCCAGCTCTTCAGTCCGCAGGTCTTCAGGTAAGGTTCGGCGGCGGCTTTCCATTCGGGCGTATCGGCGGCTTTGAGTAGGTGCCAGATCGGGCGCTTCTGATCGGGTTCGGAGATTGTGCCCGGCTTGTTGCTCCAGAGTCCGAAGCGCAGTTTGTTTTCAAGGGAGTGGTCGACGTGACGATGATAGTGGAAGGCGTCGACGGCATCGCCGAGGCGTAACACCTTTTCCCAGGCATAGGCGTAGGCCGCGGCCTGTTCGGCGAGTCCTTCGGGGCGATCTGGCAAGTCGAAGCCTTGTTCGGTGAAGCTGAGGCGGCGCAGTTTGCCGGCGTAGAGCATTTCGGGCGTCGCCAGTTTCTTGGTCAATACTTCGAGATTCTTGAAAGTCACTTTCGGCGTGTTGTCATTGAACGACACTTTATCGAGCCAGGTACGTGGATCGCGTAGATTCGAGGGGTAGGGATGGAAGGCCAGGTTCCAGTCGAAGTCGCCGCGCTCGCGGGCCCGTTTTGCGAATAGTTCGAGCAGGGTGCGACCCGGGCAGGCCTGGAGCGGATCCTTATGACCCTTGGCCGTCCAGCTGTGCGTCATCGAGATATAGACGCGGGCGTTGGCCGAATGGTGACGAAGGGATTCCCAGGCGAGGCGGACCTGATCTTCGTATTGCAGGACGACCTCCTCAGCTGTCGCCGGCCCCATCTGATGCCACTCATGGTGGGAGTTCACCTCATTGCTGACGATCCAGCCCCAGACGCGTCCGTGCTTGGCGTCGGCGGCCGACCAGCGTCGGGCGATAAACTCGGTGAGCGCCTTGTAGCAAGCGCGTCCTTCGGGGGTGACCGTGTCGGAGGCCATCGTTATGCCTTTGACCGGGTCGGCCTTCGGGTGGATGGTCAGCTTCCGGATACGTTCGTCGGGCGAGCGTGAGGTGGTGACGATGAGCGAGACCACGACGCCCTTGTCGCTCAGGGGCTTGATCTGACGATCCAAGGACCCGACGTAATTCTGGTTGAGCGCGAACGTGAAGCCGTCGGCCGAAGCGGTGAGCTGGCCCGGCTTGGCTTCCTTTTCGGGGGAGAGTAGTCCGTTGAGCCTGATGTTCAGGTTGGCGTGATGGATGCCGAGTTCCAGGGCGTCGGCAACCATCTGAACTTGGAGGCCCTTGGGACTGCTCTTTATTGGATGAGGTGTCGGATCGGGTGAGGCGATTGCCGTCAGTGAAAGGCAGGCAAGAAATAGCTGGCGCATGAAAGCGGGAGACAGGTTGGTTTAAGGAAGGTTTCAATAGGTGCCGTTTTACCGATAAAGGTTACCGATTGACCGATACGGACTCTCCTTCATAAATCGTCATAACCCCATGCGAATCCTGGCACTCCTT
>JBEEKW010000015.1:0-37470 GCA_041168485.1 Verrucomicrobiota bacterium | reverse complement strand
GCTGAAGTGGAGTTAAGGCGGGCGAAGCCTACCTTAACTCCGCAGGGGTAGGGCCAGGGCGAGGGGAAGTTCGCCGCAGGGCGAACCAAGGTAGGGGCACGATTTATCGTGCACTCCGATGCAGAGGGCGCGGCGAAGCCACGCCCCTACCCTCGGCCGCCCTGCGGCGGCCTAGCCCCAGCCCTAGCCCTGACCCTAGCCCTCCCTTCAGCCCTTTCTCTTGCCCTTCCGCCTTCCCGCCTCTTTAACGCCCATTCGATGCTGACGATTGCCAACCTTTCCAAGTCCTACGGGCCCCGCACCTTGTTCGCGGAGGTCTCGCTGAATATTGCCCGGACGGACCGGCTCGGACTCGTGGGCGCCAACGGCGCGGGAAAATCCACCCTCTTCAACATCATCCTCGGCAAAGACCAGCCCGACGAAGGCCTCATCGAGTGGGAACGCGGTGCGAACTTCGGCTTCCTCCCCCAGGAAAGTGCGCCAGCCGGTGATGAGACGATTCTCCAGATTGCGACCAGCGGCGGTAAGCTCGAGCCCGAGAACGATGATGACTGGGATATCGACTACACGCTAGAGCCGCGTGCGAAAAAGATCCTCGCCGGCCTCGGCTTCCGCGAGAGCGACCATGAGAAGGTAGCTAAGACCTTCTCCGGCGGCTGGGTCATGCGCGCCCACCTCGCCCGCCTCCTCGTCAGCGAGCCCACGCTCCTGCTGCTCGACGAACCAACCAATCACCTCGACCTCGAAGCCCTGCTCTGGTTCCAGGACTACCTGACGCGCTACCCAGGCGGCCTCGTGGTGATCTCGCACGACCGTGCCTTCCTTAACGCGCTTTGCACTGGCACGATCGAACTGCGCGCTCAGCGACTCCATTGCTATAACGGCAACTACGACGACTTCATCCTCGAGCGCGTGGCCCGTAAGGATCGCCAGCAGGCGATGTTCAAGAACCAGCAGCGCGAGATCGCGCACCTCCAGACGTTCGTCGACCGCTTCGGCGCCAAGGCCTCCATGGCCTCTCGCGCCAAATCCAAGGAGAAGCAGATTGCCCGCCTCGAGGAGGTCGCGATCGACGAGCCCGAGGACGACCTAAAGAAGATCCAGTTCCGCTTCCCGCAGCCGCCGCGCTCCGGCCTGAAAGTCATGAAGCTCGAGCACGTGCAGCAAGCCTACGGTGAGCACGTCGTCTATAAGGACCTCAATTTTGAATGCGAACGCGGCCAGCGCACCGTGCTCGTCGGCCCCAACGGTGCCGGTAAGTCCACCCTCCTCAAAATCCTCGCCGGCGTCATCCCGATCAACAGCGGCGTGCGCGAAGAAGGCGGCAACGTCATCACGGGCTACTTCGCCCAGAACCGCGTCGACAACCTCAACCCGAAGCTGACCGTCCTCGAGAACGTCATGGAACTCCGCACCACGGAGAACGGCCTCACCGAACAGCAGGCCCGCGGCATGCTCGGTACGTTCCTTTTTCGTAAGGACGACGTGAACAAGCGCGTCTCGGTTCTTTCCGGTGGTGAGAAATCCCGCCTCGCCTTGGTGAAGCTGATGATCAATCCGCCGAACTTCCTCCTCATGGACGAGCCGACGACGCACCTCGACATCATGTCGATCGACGCGCTCATCGCCGCCCTGAAGACGTACGAAGGCACCCTTTACTTCGTGAGCCACGACGTGCACTTCATCCGCGAGATCGCCAAGACCGTCCTGCACGTGCACTCCGGTCGCCTGACGAACTACGCCGGCGACTACGCTTACTATCTCGAGAAGTCCAAGTCCGGCAACGAGCGTGCTGCGCTCACCGCCGGATTCACCGACGCCCGTCCAAAACAGGATGAAGCGCCGAAGGCCGAAAAGCCCAAGGCTCCGGCCAAACCCTCTGCTTCGGATATCCGTAAGCTCAAGGCCGATGTCACGAAGTGTGAACAGCAGGTCTCAGAACTGGAAGCCAAGCAGGCGCAGATCACCGCTGAACTCGCCGACCCGGCCACTTACACCGGTGGCGTGAATCTCCCGCAATTGAACGCCCGCCTTCGCGACACGATCAACGCCCTGCAGACCGCCACTGCCGCCTGGGAACAGGCCGCGCAGAAGCTGAGCGAGGCAGAGAGCGCGTGAGGCGAAGCGCAGGCCAAACAGGCAGGGACAGGGGCTGGGGCTGTTTCCAATGCTTAGGGACAGAGTCAGACGCAGGGGCAGTTGAAACCATCCTGTAAATGTACCGGTGTCTGCCCCTAGGCATCGAAACCTGTCCGTGTCCCTGCCCCTGTCCCTTCGACTTCATTGGGGGCTACCCCACCATTCCTTTCTGGCTCTGAGGGAACCCTTCCCTTACACCCTTGTCCTTACCTCACCCCCCATGCGTTCCCTCACCCGTCTCCTCAGCGTGTTGTGCTTCCTAGCCGCCGCCGTCCCCGCCGCTTTCGGCCATACCGCCGGCGAAGAAATGTCCTCCGCCGCCTCCGCCTTCCTCGGCTCGCTCAACGATGCCCAGCGTGCCAAGGCATCCTTCAAGTTCGATGACGCCGAGCGCACCAACTGGATCTTCGTCCCGGCCGCCCGCAAGGGCCTGCCGATCAAGGAAATGAATCCCGGACAGCGCCACTTCGCTCAGGCCATCCTCTCCGTCGCACTCAGCGGTCGCGGCCACATGAAGGCAGAGCAGATCATGGCCCTCGAACACGTGCTGTTCGAACTCGAGAAGGACTCCGGCCCGAAGCGCGACGCCGAGAACTACTTCGTCTCAATCTTCGGCGCTCCGAACGCCAAGGGCACCTGGGGCTTCCGCTGGGAGGGTCACCATCTGTCCCTCAACTTCACGCTCGTCGACGGCGAGCTCGTGAGCTCGACGCCCTCCTTCTTCGCCAGCAATCCTGGCAAGATCAAGGAAGGCCAGCCCGGCCCCGTAGGCCTGGAAGTGCTGCAGTATGAAGACGACCTCGGCCGCCAGCTCGCGAAGTCGCTCACGCCCGAACAGCGCAAGCAGGGCTTCCTCAGCAAGGATCCCTTCAAGGACATCGTGACCGGCAACAAGCAGAAGGCCGACGGACTCATCAAGCACAAGGGCATCGCCGCCACGGCCCTCACCGCCGAACAGAAGCAGATGCTCGGCAAAATCATCTTCGAATACGTCAGCCGCGCCCGCCCCGACTTCGCCGTCCGCGAGATCAAGGCGATCGACGCCGTGAAGGACTCCCTCGTATTCGCCTGGAACGGTGGCCTCGAAGTCGGCGAGCCCCACTACTACAGCATCCAGGGCCCGACCTTCCTCTTCGAGATGGCGAACTTCCAGGGCGGCGCCAACCACGTGCACGCCTCGTGGCGCGACCTAAAGAAGGACTTCGCCTACGACCCGCTCCGCGAGCACGCCAAAGAGCACGCAACCGGCAAGTAAGCCGGTGAAATAAAAAACCCCGGGCAACCGGGGTTTTTTATTTCAAGGGCCAGAGAGAGGGCCAGGGCTAGGGCTAGGCAATATTGCCTCAGGTTTTCTGACTTAGGCCTAACTGGCCCCAGCCCTAACCCAAGCCCTAGCCCTTTTATTTAACGATTCGCTTCCAACCTGCCATGGTCTCCTTGAGCAACTCCTTGGAGTCCATATTGATACCGAAGCCCTGAAAGCCGAACGGGCCGCGATAACCGGCGGCACGGGCCTTGGCCACGAACACGCCGACATCATAAGTCCCGCGGCCGAGCGGCTGGATGAGCTTATCCCAACCGAGGTTCTGGGTATCGCCGGTATCGGCGCCGTTGATCGTGATGAAGTTCAGCCGCGGCAGGGCCTCCTGGATCAGCGGTAGCGGATCGCGTTCGGAGCCTTCGACTTTCAGCCAGTGGCAGAGATTAAACGTTACGCCCAACGCCTTGTCGTCGACCTTGGCCACGACGCGCACGCAGGTCTCGAACCGCGCACCCCAGAAGCCGGTATGGGGATAAAGCGAAACCTTCACTCCCTTAGGTTTCGCATAGGCCAGCAACTGCTTGAGCTGCGGCACGACGATCGTGTCGCCGTATTCAGGGCCAGCCTTCACATCGGCCGGAAAAGCCACATTATTGACACCCAACCAAAGAGAACTCCCGGTACCGGCGAGATCGTCGACGGCCTTGATGAGGTCAGCCGGTAGCTCCGTTTGACCGTAGGCAAAATTCGTGACGTGATAGCCGTTGAAGAAAAAAAGCTCCTTGGCCTTCAACGCCGAGGCATGCGCTTTAGCCGTAGCGGGGCGCCCGCCCAAGCCCGCATAACCAAGGTCCACCAATACCTGCGCGCATTCCTTCGGCTCAAGACGAGCCGCAGTATCCATGGCGAAGAAAGCCGGCCGATCGGCGGCGACGAGGACGACGGCGGAACAGAAGAGAGCGAGGAGCGTGCGCATAAATTTTATCGAACCGTGACGCCGCGCACGGCGAGCTCCTTAAGAAACTCCGGCGGAGACGGCGGGCTGATGAGAAAGCTCTTGAACACGCCACTGCGACGACGGAGCAGCACCAGCTTCTTGGGGTTCACGGTGTTGGTGTAATGCTCGTTCCAAAAGCACCAGTCCTGCGCGGCCCATTCGATGTCAGTCAGTGCCACCTTGCGCGCGGACCAGCCGTAGACGCGGACCCGCACAAAGGCTTCGTCGACGGTGAACGTCATGCCCCAGAAGATCGCATGGATCAGGATACCCGTGAACACAAAGGAACCAATCAGGGGCAGCAGATGCAGGAAGACCTCCATTTGTCTGGAAATAATAGGGCTAATCAGCCGGGCTTAAACCCAAAACCAAGCCCACGCTGGACAGCCCCGCCCTTGACGGATTGCCTGTGACTATGGCTCGCGCGACGAAGCACCTGAACACGAACGCCCTCTGGGCCGACGTCGGCGTGCGCACGCTCCGTCGCCTTGGCCTGACCCACGTGGTGATCTCGCCCGGCTCGCGCTCGACGCCGCTGGCCCACGCCTTCGCGGAATCCGCCGGCCTCCATGTGACCGTCGCGCTCGATGAGCGTTCGGCCGGCTTCATCGCCCTCGGCATTGCCAAGGCCACCGGCCAACCCGCCGCCCTGCTCTGCACCTCCGGCACCGCGGCTGCCAACTACCTACCCGCCGTCGTCGAAGCGCGCCTCGCAGCCACGCCTCTGCTCGTCCTGACCGCCGACCGTCCGCCCGAACTCCGCGAATGCCACTCGGGCCAGACGATCGCCCAGAACGGAATCTTCGCCGGCTACCCCGTCTGGACCACCGAGGCCGCGGTTCCTTCGACCGACCTCACCCTGCTCCGCCACTGGCGCCAACTCTTGGTCGACGCCTGGCAGCGCTCCCAAGGCCCTCTGGCTGGCCCGGTGCACCTCAATCTGCCCTTCCGCGACCCTCTCGCCCCTTCCAACGCTGAAAAAGGCTTCAAGGCACCGTCAGGCCTTAACCTCGAGACCTTCACCGCCGTCCCGCCCTGCGGCATCGTCCGCCCGACCCTCACGCCCGCCACGGTCGCCAGCCTTCTCCCGAAGACGGAACGCGGCGTCATCGTGCTCGGCCCTCATGCCTTCGAAGACCGCGACGAAAGCGCCACCGCCCTGCGCGAACTTTCCCAACTGACCGGCTGGCCGATCCTCGCCGATGGCGCGGGGACGCTCCGCGGCGATCTCGCTGGCGATACTGCACTCGTCTCGGGCTACGACCTGATCCTGCGCGACGCCAAAGCCGCCAAGACTCTACGTCCGCAGGCCGCGGTCTTCGTCGGCCCGCTCCCGACCAGCAAGGTCCTGCGTGCCTGGCTCAAAGACGGCGATATCACCGCACTCCAGCTCGGCCGCGCCGGTGAGAACACCGATCCGACGCATTCACGCTGGAGCCGCCTCGATGGACAACTCATTCCTTCCGGTGATAAGGTTTCGGCGAAGGCCTCCGCTTACGGCAAGGCTTGGCAGACCGCCCAGAAAGCCGCCGCCAAGAAACTCACGCGCATCGTGAACGTCGATTGGCCTTTCGAAGGCCGCGTCGTATCACTGCTCGACGAAGCCCTTGGACCAGACGACCGCCTCTTCGTCGGCAGCAGCATGCCAATCCGCGACGTGGAGTGGTTCTACCACCCGCCCGGACCAGGCCCAGAAGTCCTGACCAACCGCGGCGCCAACGGCATCGACGGCACCGTTTCGACCGCGCTCGGCGCCTCGCTCGACGGTAAGCGGACCGTGCTCCTCTGCGGCGACTTGACCTTCCTGCACGACAGCAACGCCTTGCTCTCCGCCTACGGCCACCGCGGCGACCTCACGGTCGTCGTAATCAACAACCAGGGCGGCGGAATCTTCAATCACCTCGCCGTCGCGAAGAGCGCCCACTTCGAACAGCTCTGGGGCACGCCGCAGGCGACCGACCTCGGTAAGCTCTGCGCCGCGCACAAGGTGAGGCACGACCTCGCCGACGGCTGGAACAACCTACGCCGCCTCCTCGAGATCCGCGGCAAAGGCGTGCGCGTGATCGAGTTCCGGACCGACCGCGAAGCCGACGCCGCATGGCGTCAGAAGTCTTTCCGCTAATTCAGCCGAGAAATAGTATGGGGTCAGACCGCTTCTGAGCGATATCAGTCAGAAGCGGTCTGACCCCATACTAAAGATTCAGAAAACAAGAGGAAAACCGTGGGCCTGCATCTACGTTGCAAGGCCATGGATGCGGGAGAATACTATCCATACAATACCGTCCAATCTTGATGAACCTCGCCCGACTGTTTCTTCTGCTCGCCATCAGCGGAGCACTCCTCGGGGCAGATAAGCTTGCCGCAAAGATAGCGGCGGCCAAGGGCGATGAGAAGACCGTGGCCCCAGCTGAAAAGGCCGTCCCGCGCACCGAGCTCAAGGCGGCGGTCGCGCCGAGCGCTTCTCTGAAGTTTGATTTTCCTGAGCTGATCGTTGATCGTCATGGAGCGATGGCGGCCTGCAACGTGAAGCTTCCCGCCGGCTACGAGGCCGGAAAGAAATATCCGCTGGTGGCTTGGCTCGGCGGAGGAGAAGGCGGCAATAACCCGAGCGGCTCATTCCTGCCCGAGGGCGATTTCATCCTCGTCGGTCTTCCCTACCCTAAGGGCGCAAACAATCCTACCCAAGCGAACATGGTCGGCGATTACGCCAAGGTCTGGGCGTATCAGCGCTTCATGCTGGATGAGATCGCCAAGGTCGTCCCGAACATCGACAAGTCGCACTCGATCGTCGCTGGCTTCAGCAACGGCGGACACGCTATCGATGGGATGTTGCGCCTGAGCAGCGGACCGAAGCTCACCGACTATTTCAGTGTCTTCATCTTCGCCGACGGTGGCGGCACCGCCTACACCTCGAAAGGCAACCTGCCCAACCTCAGGGACAAGTTCGCCTACGCCTGCTGGGGCTCTGAGAAAGGCTCAAACAAGCCCGCCACCAGCTTACTCCCGAAGGCTCTCAAATCCAAGGGCGCGACGGTCGTCGGTAGCGAGATGGCTGGCGTCGGTCACTCCTTCGCTGCAACCGAACATCCCAAGATCGCCGAATGGCTGTCGAAAGTCGCTCTAGTTGAGCCGGCGAAGAAGTAAGCCGGCGGCCTAGAAATAGGCCTTCAGGAACTCACCTTCGGTCGCGGACAGCGGCGTGTCGCCGGTGGCCATGGCCGGAGTCGGCAGGAAGTGCTGATGCTCGGGCGGCAAAACGTGGAAGCCGAGGCGCTCGTAGATCGCCGGTTTTATTTCTGAAAAGAGCACGAAACGAAGATCGGGCTGGGCGAAGCGATGGAGCTCCATGACGGCGCGTAGCAAGAGCGAACCGTAACCCTTGCCACGCTGCTCTGGGGAGGTCGCCACGGAAGCGAAGCCGATGAGGCTTTCGCGGAAGCGGAGAACGTTCAGGGCGGCGACGGGCTGCCCCGCGGCGTCCTCGAGCAGATAACGCGTGCCGCGTAGGTGATTACGATCGGTGTCCTTGCCGGCGCAGTACTGGTCAAAAGTCTTGTCCTGCTTCCATTCGCCGTAGCCGAAGGCCAGGACGGTACGCATGTCTTCAGGCTGCACGAGGCGCAGTCGACCCACCGGCGTGAAACGCGTGCGGCCATCCTCGATCGCGCCTTCGAACATCGGCTGTGGGCGGACCCACGTGCGGGCCTCCGGATTATCATACAGGCAGCGATAGACTACCTGCGGCGAGAGGTCCTCAGAATGCGCGGCGACTCCGAGCCGGAGGTAATGGTTGCCTTTATAGTGGCGGTAGAGGGTCCAGGCCATGGCGTCGGTCAGGATAGTTCCAGAGAGTAGGCGCAATCGCAACGCGGCGAGAGGTGCGCCGGGATGAACGGCTTGAAGCCGTGGGCGACATAGAGCGCAAGGGCCTCGCGTAGGACCGAGGCGGTTTCGAGCTCGACCCGGCGGAACCCCAACTGCTTCGCCCGTGCCAACGCATGCAGGAGCAGCCGGCGGCCTTCGCCCTGACCTCGAGCCGAACTAGCGAGGTACATCTTACGCAGTTCGCAGGTCGTAGCGGAAATCCGGGAAAGACCGACGGAGCCGACGACTTCGCCGGCCTCGTCAATCAAGACATCAAACGTACCGCCCGACTTCAAATACACGCCGTCCAAATCGGCCAGATCGCGGTCCGTACCCTCCGGATCCCCACGCAGGCCGTAATCCGCGAGCACGGAGAAAACCAACGCCTCGATAGCGTGGCGATCGGCAGGGACGGCGCTTCGAAGCAAAAGGGCCATCCGCGTGGCGCTCACTTCGCCGGGCCCCAGTGGGACGTAAAGGGGTGCAGGATGAAGAGCGGCTTGCCGACGACATCTTGGCCAGGCACTTCGCCCCAGCCGCGCGAGTCAAAGCTGTTGGAAGAGTTATCCCCTAGCGCGAAATAATGTCCGGAAGTGACGGTGTATTCCTGCTGCAGCGGAATCGCGTAGCGGTCGCCGCCGGCTTCAGGCAGGTAGCCGTAGTAGCCTTTATCCATCGCGCGCTGGCTATTGAGCGCCATCGGCTCGGGCGAGGTGACGACCTTACCATCGACGAGGAGTTCACCCTTCTCGCCTACGCGAAGCTTCTGCCCCGGGACGCCGGCGAGACGCTTGACGTAGTAATTCTGCGAAGGCTGGCCGCTTGCGTCGTCAAGTCCGCGGATATTGTTCGTCCGGAAGACGAACGTGTCGCCGCGAGAAGGGTCAACGAAGTGGTAGGACATCCGATCCACGAAGAGCATGTCGCCCGTGAGGATGTCGAAGTTGAGCATCGTCTGGCCGGCGGTCGCCTGCTTGCCGGTCATGAGCACTGGACCGAACGGGCCGCTCTTGATGCGCCCTTCGCGGGAGGCCTTAGCGAAGACCACGCGCCAGCGGTCCTGGTCCTGGCGAGGCAGCTTCAGCTTGGCCTCTTCGGGGAAGAACGTCTTCAACAGCACCGTCTCGAAACCGAAATCGGCCGGAACAAGCACGGACTGCATCGTGTTGCCGACCTGAATCTCATGCTTATCGGCGGCGCCCTTCCAGATACCCGAGCCAAAGATGCCGTCATCGACCGTCCGTTGACGAGAGCGCAGGCCGTATTCGACCTGATTATTCCCGTAACGCTGCATCACAATCGGGATACCAATCTCACCTGTCGCTTCGGCTGGAATGACATAGGTCCAGGTCCACTGGACCTTTTCGAGCAGACGCACCGGCAGACTCGGGACAGGCTCATCGGCGGCGCGCACCTCGGCGGTCATGCCGTTGTAAGTGGGCCACATGGAGTTCGTCGGAATCTTAAAAGGCTGCAGGAAGAAGCTACGAATCGAGCCGGCCACGATGGCGGCCATGACCACCATCTCGGTGTAGTCGCAGCCAGTGGTCAGCGGGTAAATCTTACCCCCATTGCGGACGAGTACCTCGTGGAGCTGATTGATGAGCACCTCGACCTGCGTGAGCTCAATCGTCCGGTCCTTGGACGCGGCGCGCACCTTGTCAGCTAACTCGAGCTGCTCATTAAGGGCCGCCTTCGTCAGGACGTCGCCACGGTAGAGCTCAACCTTCTCCGACGACTCGAGCAAGGCTTTGCCAATCTTGCGGAGCTTACGGCGATAATAGAAGGACATGGGAAGGACCCGCTCAAACTAACATCCACCCCACCGAGGGAAAGCCCGAATTGGGGCTTAACCCTCGTTCTTGAGGATC
Organism: Verrucomicrobiota bacterium; assembly: GCA_041168485.1. Taxonomy (GTDB): domain Bacteria; phylum Verrucomicrobiota; class Verrucomicrobiia; order Opitutales; family UBA953; genus UBA953. The sequence continues at coordinate 27,338 of JBEEKW010000015.1, read as the reverse complement.
TTAATGAAGGCTTCCTGCGGGATGTCGACCTTGCCGATCTGCTTCATGCGCTTCTTGCCCTCCTTCTGCTTATCGAGGAGCTTACGCTTACGGGAAATGTCGCCGCCGTAGCACTTCGCGGTCACATCCTTGCCAACGGAACCGATGGTCTCGCGGGCGATGACCTTGGAACCGACGGCCGCCTGGATGGCGATCTTGAAGAGCTGGCGCGGCAGAAGTTCCTTGAGCCGCTCGCAAAGGTTACGACCGCGACCTTCGGCCTTGGAGGCGTGCACGATCGAGGAGAAGGCGTCGACGGGCTCTTCGTTGACGCGGATGTCCATCTTGACGAGGTCCGAGGTGACGTATTCGCCGAGCTCGTAGTCCATCGAGCCGTAGCCGCGGGTGATGGACTTCATGCGGTCATTGAAGTCGACGAGGATTTCATTGAGCGGCAGGAGGCAAACGAGGACGACGCGGTCGCCGTCAATAGTCTCGGTGCGTTCGCAGACGCCGCGCTTTTCCTGGACGAGCGTGAGCATGTCGCCAATCGAAGTGCCGGGGATATGGATATGCGCACGGATGGTCGGCTCTTCGATGTGCTCGATGGCGGACGGATCTGGCATGACGACCGGGTTGTCGAGGATGTGCTCCACGCCATCGGTGGTATAGACCTTATAAACGACGGACGGGTAGGTCGAAAGGATGTCGAGGTCGTACTCGCGACGAAGACGCTCCTGGACGATCTCCATGTGCAGCAGGCCCAGGAAGCCGCAGCGGAAACCGAAGCCCAACGCGCTCGAACTCTCGGCGGTGTAGGTCAGCGAAGAGTCGTTGATCGCGAGTTTGGCGAGCGAGGTCTTGAGCTTCTCGTAGTCGGCCGTGTCGAGCGGGTAGATGCCGCTGAAGACCATCGGGCTGACTTCCTTGAAGCCCGGGACGGGCTCCTTGGCGGGGTCATTGGCGAGGGTGATGGTGTCGCCGACCTTCACGTCAGCCACTTCGCGAATGTTAATGACGATGTAACCGACGCAACCCGGGCCGAGTTCGTCCTGAGGCTTCATCTTCGGCGAGAAGATGCCGACTTCCTTGATGACCGAGCGGACGCCGTTGTACATCAGCTCGATCGTCTGGCCGGCCTTGAAGGTACCTGAGAAGACGCGGACGTAACTGATGACGCCCTTGTAGGAGTCGAAGAGAGAGTCGAAGACCAGCGCGCGGTGGTGCGGGTATTCGGACCAGCGGGGCGGCGGGACGCGCTTGATGATCGCGGCGAAGATTTCGTCGATGCCGATGCCGGACTTACCCGAGGCGAGGACAGCGTCCTGCGCAGGGATGGTGAGGATGTCCTCGACCTGGCGGCGGGCTTCTTCCGGGCGAGCGCTCGGGAGGTCGACCTTATTGATGACCGGGACGATCTCGAGCCCCTGATTCATCGCAAGGGTGGCGTTGGCGACCGTCTGGGCTTCCACGCCTTGAGACGCGTCAATCAGGAGCACCGCGCCTTCGCAGGCGGCGAGGGAGCGCGAGACTTCGTAGGCGAAGTCGACGTGCCCCGGGGTGTCGATGAGATTGAGGATATACTGCTTACCGTCCGGTGCAGTGAAGTTCATCGTCACCGGGTGACACTTGATCGTGATCCCCTTCTCGCGCTCGAGGTCCATCGCGTCGAGGAGCTGCTCCTTCATCTGGCGCTTCTCGATCGTCTTCGTGTGCTCGAGGAGGCGGTCGGAAAGGGTCGTCTTGCCGTGGTCGACGTGCGCGATGATGCAGAAGTTGCGGATGTGGTCTAAGGACACGGTAAAGAGGGAAAGGGCTTAATAGGACTACGGACGGGGCGCTTGTCCAGCGTTAGCCCCTATCAGAAGGGGTTTTAGGCAGGAATATCGGCGAACTCGTGCAACGAGGCCACCGGGGCCGTGGGGGCGGAGCGCTTCATCATGCCGGCCAGGACGCCGCCGGGGCCGCATTCGTAGAACTGAGCGATGCCGGTGTCGGCCGCGGCCTTGCAATCGTCTTCCCAGAGGACCGAGGAAACCACCTGCTTGACCAGCGCAGCGCGGAGATCGGCCGGCTCGGCGAGCGTGCCGCCCGTGGTGTTCGAGTAGATGGTGACTTGGGGGCGCTTGAACTCGACGCCCTGCAGGAAGGATTCAAAAGCCTGGCGGGCCGGCTCCATCAGACGGCTGTGGTAGGCGCCGGCGACGACGAGCGGCTTCACGAGCTTGAAGGCGCCGAACTCCTTGGCGCGGGCGACAGCCTGGGCGACCTTGTCGGCGTCGCCGGAGATCACGACCTGTCCGGGGCAGTTGAAATTTGCGGCGTCGATGTCGAACGCGGCGCAGAGCTTAAAGATGTCGTCGCGAGTGCCACCGATGACCGCGGCCATGCCGCCCTTGGTCTGATCGCAGGCAAGCTGCATCAGGCGGCCGCGTTCGGCGACGACCTTGAGACCGGTCTCGAAATCCCAGACGCCGGCAAAAGCGTAGGCGGTCAGTTCGCCGAGGGACAGACCCAGGCAGGCCTTGAGGTCGTTGAGTTTGCCGCGCTCCTTGAGGATCTGGGCGATGGCGTAGCCTTGGACGTAAAGGGCCGGCTGGCAGACACGGGTCTCAGTCAGGAGCTCGGCTGGGCCTTCGAAGCAGGCCTGACGGAGGTCAAACGGCAGCACCTGGGCGGCGCGGTCGTAGAGGTCCTTGGCGGAGGCCGAACCTTCGTACAGGGACTTACCCATACCGACGACTTGGGCGCCTTGACCGGAGAACAGGAGAGCAGTGGACATTGGTAGGAGGGAGGGAAAAAGGGCGGGAGGGTCAATGGTGGAGAGCGGCACAGCAGGGCTAGAGCCAGGGCCAGGGCTGGGGCCAGAGAGACTGCTTCAATTTACCTTTCCTGCTAGCTCTGGCCCTGGCTCTAGCCCTGAAAAATCTCCTGCTTCCTTGACCACCCCACCCCCTCCCCCTACCCCTAGCCCTTTCTTTCACCATGCCCATCGCCCTTCTCTCCGTCAGCGACAAGACCGGCCTCCTGCCCTTCGCCCAGGCCCTCGTCAAGGAACACGGCTACAAGCTCCTTTCGACCGGCGGCACCTCGAAGATGCTCCGCGACGCCGGCCTGCCGGTGACCGACGTCAGCGAACACACGGGCTTCCCTGAGATCATGGAAGGCCGCGTGAAGACCCTGCACCCGAAGGTCCATGGCGGCCTCCTCTGCCGTCGTGATTCGCACGAGCACCTCGACGAAGCCAAGAAGCACGGCATCGACCTCATCGACCTCGTCGTGGTGAACCTGTATCCGTTCGAAGCCACCGTCGCGAAGCCCCACTGCTCGTTCGAGGACGCCATCGAGAATATCGATATCGGCGGTCCGTCCATGCTGCGCAGCGCGGCCAAGAACCATGCCTCCGTCTCCGTCGTCACCGACCCCGCCGACTACGAGCGCGTGCTCGCCGCGATGAAAGCCCCCGAGACCCTCGGCGAACTCCGCCGCGAACTCGCCCTCAAGGTCTTCCAGCGCACTTCCGCCTACGACGCCGCGATTGCCAACTACCTCGAGTCCCAGGCCCAGCCCGGCCTCGGCAACGTCCTCGGCCTGCCCTCGCGCTTCACGTCGACCCTGCCCATCGCCCAGCGTCTCCGCTACGGCGAAAACCCGCACCAGCAGGCCGCGCTCTACGGTTCGTTCCACGAAGCCTTCGAACAGCTGCAGGGCAAGGAACTCAGCTATAACAATATCCTCGATATCACCGCCGCGACCTACCTCATCGGCGAGTTCGAGCGTCCGACGATCTGCATCCTGAAGCACACCAACCCTTGCGGCGTGGCTTCAGCCGACACCCTCCTCGAAGCCTGGCACAAGGCCTTCGAGACCGATAAGCAGGCCCCGTTCGGCGGCATCATCGTCGCTAACCGCACCATCGATAAGGGCCTCGCCGAGGCCATCGCCGAGATCTTCTCCGAAGTCATCATCGCGCCGGAATTCGACGCCGACGCCCTCGCAATCTTTGGCAAGAAGAAGAACCTTCGCCTCATGCGCGCCAAGGTCGGCCTCCGCGCCGACACCCTCCGCGAAGTCCGCGCCGTCATCGGCGGCGTGCTCGTCCAGGACCGCGACCAGAAGCCCGCCAACCCGCGCGACTTCAAAATCGTCACCAAGCGCGCCCCGACGGCCGACGAGATGACCGCCCTGCTCTTCGGCTGGCGCGTCGTGCGCCACGTGAAGTCCAATGCCATCGTCTACGCCGGCAAGGAACGTACGCTCAGCGTCGGCGCCGGCCAGATGTCCCGCATCGACTCCTCGCGCATCGCCGTCTGGAAGGCCGGCGAAGCCAAGCTCTCGCTCACGGGCTCGGCCATCGCGTCCGACGCCTTCTTCCCCTTCCCGGACGGCCTGCTCGCCGCAGCCGATGCCGGAGCGACCTGCGCCATCCAGCCAGGAGGTTCCGTGAAAGACGCCGACGTCATCGCCGCCGCCGACGCACGCGGTATGGCGATGGTCTTCACCGGCATGCGGCACTTTAAGCACTGAGCAAAGCTCAGTGCAGGGCCAGAGCTAGGGCTAGGGCTAGGGCCAGCAATACAGATGGGCCCAGAAAGAGGGACTGCATGGCCATAGGCTAATATTACCTAGCCCTGTCCCTAGCCCTGCCTACAGCTTCACCCCAATCTTCTCGAGCAGGCGGGCGAGTTCGTCGTCGCTGCTAAAGGGAATCGAGATGCTGCCCTTGGTGCCCTTGCGGACGACTGAGACCGGTGCGGCGAAGTGGGAGGCGAGGCGTTTCTGGACGTCGGCGACGACCGTCTGGACGGTCTGCTTGCGATCGGTCTTCTTGCTCGAAGCGAGCTTCTTGACCTCGGCTTCGGTGGCGCGGACGGAAAGGCCCTTCTCGATGACGAGACGGGCGACCTGCACGCGATGGGCGACGTTCTCGATGCCGAGCAAGGCTTTGGCATGGCCGGCGGAAAGTTGGCCCTTGCGCACGTAGGCCTGGAGCTCGCTGTCGAGGGCGAGTAGACGGACGCTGTTTGCGATGCTCGCGCGCGGCTTACCGAGACGATCGGCGACGGCTTCCTGCGTGAGGCTGAAGTCACGCATGAGCGAAGCGAAACCGAGGGCTTCGTCGATGGCGTTGAGATCGGCACGCTGCAGATTTTCGATAAGCGCAAGTACGGCGCTGGAAGCGTCGCTAGCCTCGAGGATGCGCGCGGTGATGGTCTTCTGGCCGATCAGCTTGAAGGCGCGGAAGCGGCGTTCGCCGGCGATGAGCTCGTAGCCGTCCTTCACCTTGCGGACGACGATCGGCTGCAGGAGGCCTTCAGAGCGGATGGAGTCGGCGAGTTCCTTCACCTGAGCGTCGTCGAAATCACGGCGCGGCTGGCGGGGATTTGGGACGATGGAAGTGAGCAGCAGTTCCTGCAACTGAAGACCTGGCGCGACGGGAGCAGCGGCCGCAGCGGCGACCGGGGCGGGCGCGACGGGCTTGACCACGCCACCACCGATAAGGGAACTGAGACCGCGACCGAGGGATTTCTTAGGAGGAGTGGCCATGGGGCTGGTTTGAAAAAGATTAGCGAGCCGGGGTTTCGGCCTGCGGGACGAAGATATCGACATCCGCTTTCAGGGCGGCAGGCGAGGAAAGGTTATTCGCTTTCAGAATCCAATCGACCTTGGAGCCGTTGCGCAGGGCGATCTTCGTGACGGTATCACCCGATTTCACACGATACTTGATGCCGGTCTGAGGGACGTCGGAAGGGGCAACCTCTTCGGTGGTGGCGGGGGCTTCGGTCTGAGCGGTAGCCTTGGGAGCCTTGGTGGACTTCGTGGCGGGGCCGGGGCCGGTCTTGCCAAGCGCGGCGTTGACCTGGCGAGTGAGCTCGGCGAGCGCCGCGTTCACTTCATCGGTCTGCTGCTTCAGGCGACGATCCACTTCAGTCAAAGTTTCGGCGCGGGCCTTGGACAGCGTTTCACCCTGCGATGCGGCCGGCGACTGGCTGGCCTTCTGGCGATTGAGGGCCGCGCGCAGGTCCGCGTTCTCGAGCTTCAATTTCTCGACCTCGTTCCGGAGTTCGGCGAGGTCCTGCTGCATTCCGGCGATTTGGGCGTTCTGAGCCGAGAGCGGGAGCAGGCCAAGGAAAAGAAAAAGAATGCCGATACGCATAGACGGAGGAAAACATGCCCAAGGCGGGAGAGCAAGCAAGGTAGGGTAAGTCACAAGGGACAGGGGCAGGCCAATATTACCTACCCCTGTCCCTGCCCCTGTCCCTTGAAATAGTCTGTATCCCCGCCCATCCCCGCCCTACCTTGCCGTCCGATGTCCAAGGTCCTGGTAGCCCTCTCCGGCGGTGTTGATAGCGCCGTGGCGGCCCTTCTGCTCAAGCAGCAAGGGCATGAGGTGCATGCCGCCTACTTCCGGACCTGGATGAACGAGGAAGGCCTCCCTTTCCCCGGCGAATGCCCCTGGGAGGACGACGTCCGCAACGCCCAGGCCGTCGCCGAGCACCTCGGCCTGCCCTTCCGCATCATCGACCTAGTCCAAGACTACCGCGACACGGTCGTCCAATACCTCGTCGACGGCTATCGCCAAGGCCTGACCCCGAACCCCGACATCATCTGCAACCGCGAGATGAAGTTCGGCGTCTTCCTGCGTAAGGCGATCAAGGACGGCTACGACGTCATCGCGACAGGCCACTACGCGCGCCGCCGCGAAAATACCGACGGGACGTTCGACCTGCTCGAGGGACTCGACCCGAACAAAGACCAGTCTTACTTCCTCGCGCTGCTCCGGCAGGAACAGCTCGCGAAGGCGATCTTCCCGATCGGCGAACTGCTGAAGCCCGAGGTCCGCCAACTCGCGGCGGACGCGCAGCTGCCGAACGCGGAACGCAAAGACAGCCAAGGCATCTGCTTCCTCGGCCAAATTCCGGTACAAGACTTCCTCGAGCGACACATCCCGGATTCCCCCGGCCCGGTCGTGAACGCCACCGGCAAAGAAATCGGCAAGCATCGCGGCCTCCATCGCTATACCATCGGCCAGCGCAAGGGCATCGGCCTACCCTCCAATACCGACAACGAATACTTCGTCGTCGTGAAGAAAGACTTTGCGACGAACACCCTGCACGTCGCCTTCGACAAGCCGGACGCGCCGTGGCTGTACACGGGAGAAGCCATCGCGCGCGATTTCACCTGGATCAACCAGCCCGTGAGCGGCGAACAGGACATCCTCGCCCGCGTGCGTTACCGGGACAAAGCCACATCCGCCCGCTTCATCCCGCAGCCCGACGGCACCGTCCGCCTTCGCTTCGCCGAGACTCAACGCGGCCTCGCTCCTGGTCAGGTCCTCGCTGTCTACCACGACCGCGTCCTCATGGGCGGAGGAGTGTTTGTGTAAGGGGTAGGGGCGCGACTGCGTCGCGTCCGTTTGCAGATTAGCCCTCATCGAGACGGGCAGGATTACTTGACCGTTAAACGTTCGTCCGCCCACGGACGCGACGCAGTCGCGCCCCTACCTCCCCGCCCCATTACCTCGCAACCTTGACCTTATCCGGTTTGTCCAGACCTTAACCCCATGCCCGAAGGTTCCGCCGTCCAACGCATGTTCTCCGGAATCGCCTCCCGTTACGACTTCGCGAATCGCATCCTCAGCCTAGGCCTATGCGTGGGTTGGCGCGAACAGCTCGTGGCCGCGACTAAGGCCGCCCAGCCCAAGACCGTGGTCGATCTCGCGACCGGCAGTGGCGACGTCGCCTTCGCCCTGCGTCGCGACCTGCCTGCTGATTGCACGATTGTCGGCTATGACTTCTGCGAACCGATGCTCGAGCTCGGCCGCGTTCGGGCGCAGAAAGAAGGCGTCACGCTTGAATTCAAGACCGGCGACTGCATGGCCCTACCCATCGCCAACGCCTCGCAGGATGTGGTCACGGTCGCCTACGGCGTACGTAATTTCGAAGACCGCGCGAAAGGCCTCGGCGAATTGCGCCGCATCCTCCGCCCCAACGGCACGTTGCTGATCCTCGAGTTCTCCCAGCCGAGTGCCTGGTTCGCACCATTCCACTTTATCCACGTCCGTTGCGTGCTCCCAGTGCTGGCGGGCATCCTCACGGGAGACTTCGGCGCCTATAAATATCTCGGCACCAGCATCGCGGGCTTCCCGGATGCCGCGGGGCTCGACGCAGAGCTCAAGGCCGTCGGATTCGCCAAGGTGAGCCATAAAAGGATGCTTTTCGGCACGGTGGCCCTTCATCAGGCGCAGGCCTGAAAAATTCCTTGCCTTAGGGACCGGGGGTCGTTTGCTCGATTCCTCACTACGGGCTCGTGGTGAAATGGATATCATTTCTGACTACGGATCAGACGTTTGGGGTTCGAATCCCTACGAGCCCACCACTTTGAGCGCTAACCGGATTAAAAACCCGGTTAGTCGTATTGGGCGGGATGGCTAAAGCCATCCCGCCCAATAGCGGTTAGCGGTTGGCGGTTGGGAACACACCGAGGCAGGAGGGCGCGGCATAGCCACGCCCCTACCCTCGGCCGCCCTGCGGCGGCCCCAGCCAATCATCCGGTTTCCGGTTCCCCCTTGAGCGGCTTGTGCTCCCAACCGCCAACCGCTTACCGCTTACACTTTGTAGACGTCCGGCATCTTAGTGCCCGACGGATACACATACGCTCGGTCTTCGAAATTACGTAGCTCGACGATACCATCATGGATGGCCTGGACGTATTCCGGGTTAATCGGAACCTTCCCGCCGCCGCCGGGGGTATCGATAATCAGCTGGGGGACCGCGTAACCAGTCGTGTGGCCGCGCAGTGCGCGAATGATATCGATGCCCTTCTGGATGGGTGCACGGAAATGGGTCGAGCCCTCGATCAGATCGCAGGCGTAAAGGTAATACGGGCGTACGCGCATCATCAGCAGGCGGTGGACGAGCGACTTCATCACCTCGACGTCATCATTGATACCAGCCAAGAGTACGGACTGGTTGCCGAGCGGCACGCCGGCGAACGACAGACGTTCGCAGGCCGCAGCGAGCTCACGGGTGACTTCCTTCGGATGGTTCGTGTGGATGCTCACCCAAATCGGGCCGTGCTTACGGAAGATTTCGGCGAGCTCCGGCGTGATACGCTGCGGCAGGAAGACCGGGATGCGTGAACCGATACGGATGAACTCGACGTGCTTGATCGCGCGCAGGCGACCGAGGAGCGCGTCCAGCTTGGCGTCGGAGAGCAGCAACGGGTCGCCACCCGACAGCAGTACATCGCGTATCTCGGTGTGCTCTTCGATATACTTCAGGCCGGCTTCGAGTTCGGGATGGAAGTCATAGGCCTGGGCGTTGGAGACCAGGCGGCTCCGCGTGCAATAACGGCAATACGAAGCGCAACGGTCGGTGACCAAGAAGAGGACGCGGTCAGGGTAGCGATGAACGATGCCGGGAACGGGCATGGTCCCTTCTTCGCCGACGGGATCCTCGGATTCACCCGGGGCGATGTAAGATTCCTCGATGCGCGGGATGACCTGCCGGCGCACCGGGCAGTTCGGGTCCTTGGGGTCGATGAGGTTGAAGAAATGCGGCGTGATCGAGAGCGACAGCTTATGGGGCGCAAAGAGGCACCCTTCCCTCTCTTCCTTGGTGAGCTCGAGCCTCTCTTCCAACTGGGCCAGCGTCGTGATGCGGTTACGCAACTGCCAATGCCAGTCGTTCCACTCCGTGGCGGGCACATCTTTCCACAGGCCTTGGCCGGCATGCCAGTTTTCGCGTAGGTCCTGAGGATACATCGGCTAAAACGCCTAACCTAAGGGACGTGACGCCCAATGCAAACGGGGAAGCACATCGCCTTACCGCAATGGCGGCGGGCCCTTGCGCTTGAACCAACCCGCGAACGGGTACCAGAGTTGGCCAAAATAGCCCGTCGGCACCTTCTCCGGGACGCCGAAATCACAAGGCATCCGGTCACGCGGCATATAATACGTCCCGAAAATAATATCCCACAGCGGCAGGAGCCCGGCGAAGTTCTTGTCGACCGCCGCCGGATCTTTCGAGTGATGCCAGCGATGGAAGACCGGCGTCGCGATGACGGAACGCAGCGGGCCGAAATCCCAGTCAACATCGGCGTGCAGGAAGATCGCGTAAAAGGTCAGGAAGCCCGCGACGCCTGCCGTCACGGTAGGATTAAAGCCTAAGAAGAGCAAGGGCACGACGGGGGCGATATTGTTGACGGCCTCGTTGACCGGGTGCACCCGCACGCTGGAGAGCCAGTCGAGCTCCTCGGAACTATGGTGCACCGCATGGAACGGCCACCACGCGCCAGTATGGAAGAGCCGGTGCAACCAGTAGCCCATGAAATCAGCCAGCAGGTAGATTTCGATCGCCTGGAGCCAGAGAGGCTGAGCGGCCACCGGGCCGAAACCGCGGTACTGCTGAGCCTTCAGTTCGTCCGCCGTCGTGACGCCGGCCACGACGAGCACGATGAACGGTGCGATGAACAGGACGCGAGACGCCTGCTTGAAGAAGGCGACGGTGAAGAAATAAGCCGTGTCGGTCAGCATCCCGGGACGGAAGAATCCCGGACGACGACGCGCCCCCATAATCCGCTCAATGAAATAGAAGATGAGGCCCAGCAATAGCAGTCCCAGCAGGTGCTTGACCGTGTGAGCCTGAATTACCATCGGGACGGCTTACTTCTTTTCGACGACCCACATGTTGCGGAACTCGACCGCGTCACCGTGCCACTGCAAGCCGAGCGGGAGCTTATCCGCATGCTTTACGTAAGGAGGATTCTTCTTATGGCTGCTCGGGCCGATGTATTCGGTGCCGTCCTGGACCGTCACGCCGTTCATCACGACGGTGATACGGGTCTTGCTGGCGACGGAGCCGTCGGCGTTGAAGCGCGGGGCGGTGAACTCGATGTCGTAGCTATTCCAGCTGCGGGAAGGCAGGCAGGCGTTGAAGGCGGGCGGCTGCTGGCCGTAGATCGCGGCGGTCATGCCGTCGGCGTAGGTCTCGGTCTTGGAGCAATCGAGGACTTGAAGCTCGTACGTCTTCATGAAGAAGATGCCACTGTTGGAGTTGCCTTGGCTCTTCTTCTTGGGGTCGGTGTCGTAACCAGCGGCGGAGCGCCATTCGACGTGCAAGGTGACATCGCCAAAGGTGCGCTTGGTGCGGATGCCGTTGCTGCGGGCGATCATCACGCCGTCCTGGATAGCCCAGGTGAGGGGGGTCTTGAGCTTGGCGTTCGGGGCGGCATCAGCCTCCCACTCGTTGGCCGAGTCGGCACCGCCGACGAGGACGATGGCTCCGGCCGGGGCGGCGGCCTCGTTGCACTTGAGCTTGGAAGCCTCGGCGCGGGGCGGCTGCGGGCGAGCGGAGTCATGCACGCGCCACTGGGTGCCCGGAATAAAAGGGGTGTCGGTGTAGCCTTCGGCGGCGATCAGGCCGCTGGCGGCCACAAGGGAGAGGAAGGAAGCGATGCGCATGGGGGTGAGGGTGCAGACAGGCTGGCGGGAGAGAGGTTCAACGGAAAGGGGAAATAGGACTGAAATAGGGCTAGGGCTAGGGCTAGGGCTAGGGCTAGGGCTAGGGCTAGGGCTAGAGTCGATTCAGCCACCTGCCACCTGAGGCCGCCACCCGCCACCCGAAGCGATACCCCCTACCCCTACCCCTAAATTAACCTATTTTCCCTTCATTCTGGCCTATCCCTAGCCCTAGCCCTGTCCCTGCCTGGGCCCAATTCAATTGCCCTCGCCCTCCCGTTTCTCCAACTTACGGCCCATGTCCGCGCCCAAGGCCCGCTTCACCCTCGAATTCGAAAAGCCCCTCCGGGAGCTCGAGGACAAGATCAACTCCCTCCGGGCCTCCTCCGAGTCCGCCGGGATGGACGTCACCAAGGAGGTCAAGTCCCTCGAGGTAAAGATGGAGCAGACCCGCCGCGAGGTCTACGGCAACCTGAACCCTTGGCAGCGCGTCCAGCTGGCCCGCCACCCCCGCCGCCCTTACTCCCTGGACTACATCGGTATGCTGTTCGACGACTTTCAGGAGCTGCACGGCGATCGCCTTTACATGGACGACGAGTCCATCGTGGGCGGCACGGCTTTCTTTGAAGGCCGACCGGTCATGGTCCTCGGTCAGCAGAAAGGCCGCGATACGAAGGAAAATCTTCGCCGTAACTTCGGCTGTCCTAACCCCGAAGGCTACCGCAAGGCCCTTCGTCTGATGAAGATGGCCCACACCTTCGGCCTCCCAATCATCACCCTCGTCGACACCCCCGGCGCCTTCCCTGGCATCGGCTCCGAAGAACGCCACGTCGCCGAAGCCATCGCCGTCAATCTCCGCGAGATGAGCCAGTTCGGCGTGCCGATCATTACTTTCGTCATCGGTGAAGGCGGTTCCGGCGGCGCTCTCGGCATCGCCGTCTCGAACAAAGTCTACATCCTCGAGAACGCTTACTACTCCGTCATCTCGCCCGAAGGCTGCGCCGCCATCCTCTTCAAGGACCGCGCCCATGCCCCGAAGGCCGCCGAAGCCCTGCGCCTCGACGCGCCTAATCTCCTCAAGCTCGGCGTCGTCGACGGCGTCGTGAAGGAACCCCTCGGCGGCGCCCAGGAAGATCCGGCCGCCACCGGCTCCGCCATCCGCAAGACCCTACGCGACACGCTGGCCGACCTCTCCAAGGCCTCGCCGGAGAAGCTCATCGCGATGCGTTACGCCAAGTTCCGCGCGATGGGCGTCTACGCGGAGTAAGTTCACTTATCCGACTAAAAGAAAAAAGGGGCGCCGATCGGCGCCCCTTTTTTCTTTTAGTCAGTCGGCCGGCCCACTCAGCCGCCGTTCGACAGCACGCGGATGTAACGCGTGTAGTTGCGGCCGTACATGTAGACGATGCGCTTGAAGTCGGATTCGGGCACCTTCTGATTATTGTTGAGCATCTGGAGGCCGCGCAGCTCCTTGGAGCCTTCAGGGGTCAATACGGTGATGGAGACCTCGACGGCCTTGAGCGAGTAAGGCAGGTAAGGCAACCAGGTCGTAGCCGTAGGCTTCAGCGGGAGGTTGTCCGGATACATGCGATCGGCATAAACGCGGAGCCGCGAGCTATAGTAATCATAAGGCTGCACCTTCAAACCGGCGCCGGTCGGCAACGGATTAGGAACAGTGGGAGCGCCGTTCGGAGCATAACGCAGCGGAGCGCTTGCAATATCGGTGGCGCCGTCGGCGAACTCGAACATAGCAAGGTAGCCACCCTTCGAAGCGGCCAAGGCGGACTTGTCGTCACTCTTGCCAACCAACACAACGGGACGGAGCGTCTGCGGCATGCGGGCACAAGGGTCATAGAGCGCCCCCGGTACAGGTGCCGCGGCGGGTGGCGGCGAGAGCGAGGAGGAAGACCAGAAGACCAAGTTCATCGCGACGACGTTCGAGGCGATGAAGTTATTCTCGTCCATGGTCCAGCAGGGCGTCTTGCTGTCGATGCTGCTATCGATCAGCGCGCGGGTCTCGTAATCTGGATTGGGCAACTTGGAGTAGTTGGCGAAGCGCTGAGACTTGGACCAATAATCCCAAGGAGACTTCGGGGCATCGATATTGGAATTCAGGATCAACGGGAGGGCGTCGACGAACGTATTCTCGGAGTCGATGATGGTGCGATAGACGCCGTAGACCTGTTGAATCATGTCGCCCGGAGCGTCGAAAGGAGAGCGCTGACCGATCCGGTAGGCGATGGCGCACACGTCACCACGGAGCGCACTTCGGCCGACCCCGGGTGTCCAGCGTGGGCGATCGGGCGGAGCACCGAAGAGCATTACGATCGGATGGTCGACGGTCTGGAGGTTACCGACCGCGGCCGGGACGCCGGAGACATCGGTAGAACCCGGGACGACGATCTCCATCCAGCAGCGTCCGTCGGCGCGAATCATCGCCGTCGAGAAATCATTCTCCATCGCATCCAGGGCACCGCGCGCCTCGGACTGGGTCGACAGGTCGGCGACGGCGCGATCGTAGACACGTAACGTGTCAGAAGCGATGGTGACGACCGTCAGGACGATGATGACCATGATGGCCGTGGAGACCAACACCTCGAGTAAGGTGAAGCCGGCCCGGGCTTGGCGAAGGAGAGTGTTCATCGGCTGATGACGATATTCTGGACGAGCAAGGGAGTTTCGGACTTCGTCTTGAACGAATCATAGGGACTGTAGTCGTGAGGGAAGAATTCGGCGACAATCGGGAGATAGGCCAGGGCGTAAGCGGAAGGTAGAGTGGGAACCGGCGACGTCGCCCAGGGCGGTGCGGCGACCTTGGTGGCCTTGGGCTCGAGCGTGGTGAGGTCAATCTCGGCCCGCTGACCGACCAGGAGTTTGGAAAGCGAGAGACGCACGCGCATGGGCGTGCCGATGATGTTACGTCCGGAGAAAGCGTCCAACGAGAGGTTCTTCCCATTGCAATAGGCCACCTCAATCATCGAAGGATTCGAGAATAAGGCGTAGGCATTGGCGCCCGTCTTGTCGTTCTCGAAGCTGACGATCTTGCGTTCATACACATAGAGCCACACCGCGCTATCGCCGTTGTCGCGGGCGCCCTGCAGCAGACGGTAGGCGATATCGAAATTGGAGACCGACGGATTACCCCCGTCCAACGGCAGCCCAGCATCCATCAGGTACTTGCTATTGTTAGGCACCTTCTCACCGGCGGCGTCAAGGTAGACGATTGACCGGGGATTATCCAAGGCACCGATTAGCCGGGTCACCCCGGAAAGGGCGCGGTTGGTCTGCATGATATCGTCGACCTGCTGGAAGGTGGAACCGAGGATGCCGACGAGCGAGAGGATCGCGACGCCGACGATGCCGATGGCGAGCGTCACCTCGACCAAGGAGAAACCTGGGCGGACGGAAGAAGGGTTACGGGGAGGGTTCATCGGAAGAAGATTATTTGGCCTTATCCATCTCATCGGCGTCGAGGGTCATCGTGACATCGCCGTTAGGGCGGAGGGAGAGCGCCGCGAATTGGTTTTCTGACGTGATATCGATCATGGCCTTACCTGTGCCGGTATTACGGACCACGCCCTTAGCGAGGACGAGCAGCACGCGACCCAAGTGATTGGAAGAACCGGTTCCCTGTAACTCAACGTAGAACCATTTCTTCGGATTCAAGTCGGTCATGCCGGCGAGAGCCACTGGCTGGTTGGTCGGGGCGTAAATCATCCAGGGCGGAGAACTCGCCGGAGAGTCCGTCGTATTGGTGGTAGCGTTGTCCGCGAGCGGCCCAATCAAACTACGTCGCGTGTTGGCGGTGACGGCCATCGACAGCGTCGTCTGCGTATCGGTGGCGGGCGGGACAAACACCACGCCCGTGGGCAGTAGCTGCGCGGGCTCGGGGGAGAACCATTTATAAGGCGCGATCGAAGTGTTCGTGATGGTGGACGGATCGACGGTCCCCAAGTCGGCCGAGCTGACGCCGCCGACGGCGATGACGAACTGGCGGAGGTGGTTCGCCTCATCTTCTGGATCGTTCAAGATGAGCAGGCGATAGCGATTGGCGTAGGTGACGCCAGTCGTGCCCGGGCCCCGGTTCATCAAGGCCATCGCCCGAACGGTACGGATGGATGAAGCGATGAAACGCTGCCCGGCAGGCAGGCCGCCACCGTCACCGGGCGTGAGGCCGAGGAACAGCGAGGAGATGAGCAGGATGATCGTAATGACCACCAGTAGCTCGACCAGCGTGAAGCCCTTCCGGGCGATGGAACGGACGGTCATTATTGAATGGCGAGCACCTGGGCGAAATCACTGGGATCCACGCTGAGGTCGATGTTGGAAAAATCACCCAGGATATCTGTGGTGTAAATGATGACGCGCGCGGGGATGCCGCTAGTACCCGCGATGGCGCGAATTTCTTCCGGCATGGAATCAGTGCCCTTGGGGACGACGATATTGCGGATATTAGTGTTATTATCCGTATCGAAAATGACGCGGATGCTACGATTGCCGAAACGATCCACCAGAAAGCTGGTATCCGTCAGGTTAGCCGGGTCTTCAAAATCATCCTTACCGAAGGAACAGAACTCTTCGCCGGTCTTGTTGAGCACCTTTCGATCGGCGGTCGGGAGGGCGGTACCAGTCGGAAGGCGGCCGGACATGGCCTTGACGAACTTGAGATTGGTCTCCGGGTCTTCAAGGAGGTGAAGGCTGTCCTTGGATGAGTCGTAGGCGGTGCCGATGTTAGGATAGAAACCGTAGACCTGCTTGTAGCGGGTGATGCCGCCGGCCCACTGGGTGAAGGCGGTCGTGGCGGACGATTGCTGGGCCTTCTTGCGGACTCCGCGGATCGCCGGGAATAAGGCGGCCGACAGGATGCCAATGATGGCGATGACCGTCAGGAGTTCGATCAGGGTGAAACCGGGACGACGACGAGGAGTCATGGAAAATCGGGGTGGGATTGGGGAGAAACTATTCTACGAGTCCTCAGGCCTAGTTGAACAGTCAAAAACCGCCTTTTTCTCCACTCAGCCGCTCACTTAAGCAAAATAAAGCAACTGAGGGCCAGGGCCGTGGGAGCCAGCGCCCAGAGGAATAGCCGCCAAGCCGAAACGCCCTCAGGGAACCAGGGAGAAAGGATCGACTGGCCTGCCGGATTCGGGGCGTTGGCGATAACGGTCAGACCACCCCCCGCCAAGGCCCCAGCCACCACGGCATGCCGCAAGGCCTCCGCCACTGGACCAGCCGCCGCGAAAGCCGGCACCTGGGAGGCTAGATAGGTCACCGCAGCGTTGTCATTGAACGCCGTCAGGAAAGTCGCTGTGGCCAGCAAGGCCCCCTCCCCCATCCGGCTGAGCACCGGCGAAATCCACCAGCCCTGAACACCACCGAGGACGACGAGACCAGCTAAGAAGAAACCGACGAGCGCCGGCCCCCGCAAACCCGGCGCAGGCTGCCAGCGGGAGGTCGCCGTGGTGAACGCCAAGAAGACCAGGAACCCACCCAACATGAGGACGGGCTGATGCTCGGTCAGCATCAGGACCGTCCAGACCATGCAAGCGAGATGAAAGGCGACGACCCAGGCGGGCATCGGAGGCTCGGTGGTGTTCTCCTCCGTCGCCCCCTTGAGCGCCGCGAGCTCACGCCGGAACCAGATCAGATAAGCGAAGTTCGAAAGCAGGATGGAGACGAGCGCGGCGATGCCGAAGTGCGCGAAGACTTCCTTCAAACCCCAGCCCCATTTCGCGGCGACCATGACGATGGGCGGGGCGGCAAAATGCGTCAGCGCACCACCGACGGAGACATTCACAAACAGCAGCGCGATCGTGGCGTAACGCAGCGACTCGGAGGGTTTTAGGCTGTAGAATTGGGCCGAAAGCAGCATCGCCCCGATTGTCATCGCCGCGGGTTCAGTGATGAGCGATCCGAGGAGCGGCGCAAGCGTGAGCACGACGAACCAATGCGCGATAGGGGAGCCACCGAACAGCCGCCCGACGCGACCGAGCAGGCCTGCCGCCAAGGCCATCACGGGCTTCGAAGCGGCCATGACCATGATGACGAAAACGAAAAGGGGTTCAACGAACTTGGACGGGCCGTCCGCGGCGGTGGCCACATACTCGCCGCTCTCGACGTAACGCGCTGCGAAAGCCCAGCCCTTGCCAGGCCAGCAGACCATCAGGCCAAAGAGCACAAACGCCCAGAGTCCGAAGACCACCTCGACCTCGCCCAGCAGGTGCAGTGCTGCGCCCTTGATTCCGCCCTGCTTCTCCGCGGCATGGGCAGCCCGCGCGATCGACGGACATAGCAACGCATGCGCGACCGCGGCGAAGAAGACCAAGGTGCCAGCCAGCAAGAAAAGGTCCGCCGACAAGGAGGCGGCGAGTTCGGACCAGAGGTCTGGCTGGGCGGGCATGCCCCACCTCACCGCAACGTGGCGGGGTTGGCAATCCTAGGCGAACGGCTACTTGGTAGCCGGCACGACGTCCGGCCGGGCACCACCGAGCGCCTTCACGAGGTCGACCTGTGCAGCCAAGCGATCCTGTCTCACCTTGGCCACGGCCACCTGGGATTCGGCCCGTAGGCGGCGGGCGGCGAGTAGCTCCATCGGGCTGGTCTGTCCCTGCCGGGCACGCTCGGCGGCAATGCGATAAGCCTCGTCGGCCGCCTTGGCGCGTCGCGCGGCGGCGGTGGCCGATGCTGCGGTCTCCCGGACGTCGACCAGGGCATCGCGGACCTCGCGACAAGCGTTGAGGAAAGCCTTCTCGTAGGCGGCGGCAGCCTGGTGCTGCTCAGCGACGGCCCCTTCAACCCGTGCCGCACCGCGACCGAAATCAAATAAGGGATAACGCAGATCGACGCCGAGTGAGTTAGTCGCGGTCGCCCCGTCAAACAAGGCGTTGAGCTCACGGCTTTCGGACCCGATCGCGCCAGTCAGAGTGAAGTTAGGGAAACGCGCGGCCTTGACGAAACCAATGCGCGCGTTCGCGGCGACGAGCGCCTGCTCCGCGGCAACGACGTCGGGACGGCTGGCCAAAAGATCGGTGGGCAGGCCCGGCGCCACGGGAGCAGGAAGGCGTAGGCCATCCTGACGGCGCACCGCGATGATCAGCGCCGGCTGGCCTGTCAGCGTACCGATCAGGTGCTCGGCGGCGGCGCGCGTCCGGCGGGCGTCGGCCAGCGCGGCGACCGCGGCGGAGCGGGCGACTTCGGCCTGGGCGACTTCGTTCGGACCAGCAGCGCCGACGGTGGCGCGCTTGGCGATGATGGCGGCTTCCTCATCGCGGGCAGCGAAGACTTCTTGGGCGGCCAATGATTGCAGATCCGCTGCGCGGAGGGAGGCGTAAGCCCGCACAACGGCAGCCCCGACGGAAAGTTCGACCATGCGCCGCGCCTCACGCGCACCCAATAACTGCGCGCGCGCCGACTCCTCGGCGCGGCGGAGCTTTCCCCAGAAATCGAGTTCGAAGGACGTGGTCAGGCCGCCACGCACGGTGGTGCGGTGCCGGCCGGTCGTAGCTAGGTTCTGATTGTAAGCGCCTTCGCTCAGTTTGCTCGAATTGATCCCGCCTGCGGCGTCAATCTGCGGAAGGCCGGCGCCTTCGGTTTCTCCTAAGACGGCAGCCGCCTGCTCGACGCGGCCCACGGCGATGCGCAGATCCGCGTTGGCTACCAAGGCCTTCGCCACCAAGGCGTCGAGTTCCGGATCGCCGAGCGATTTCCACCATTCAGCCCGGACGGCCGCGCCACCCTTCCCTGCTTCGGGAAAGACATCAGCCTTGGGGAGCTCAGGCCGGACGTAATCCGGACCAAGGGTGCAGCCACCCAGAAGGATGGCGGACAAGAGGACAAGGCGAGGCATCATGGCTGGACGGAAGTCGGCTTTTCCTTCCGGCCCGAAAGCAGATGGAAGAACCAAGGGATGAATAAAGTGGCGACGAAAGTGTCGATTAACATGCCGCCGAGCACGCCCGTACCCATCGACTGACGAGCCGCCGCGCCGGCGCCACTAGCGAAGGCAAGCGGAACAACGCCGAGCACGAAAGCCATGGAGGTCATCACGAGCGGACGTAGGCGCATGCGCGCGGCTTCAATGGCCGCATCGGCCGCCGAACGGCCCGCCCGACGAGCGGTCTCCGCAAACTCGACAATCAAGATGGCGTTCTTGGCCGCGAGACCGATGAGCGTCACGAGCCCAATCTGGAAGTAGATGTCGTTCGGCATCCCACGCACGAGCACGGCGAGCAGAGCGCCAAGCAGTGCAAACGGCACGGTAAGCAGTACGCCCAATGGCAGCGCAAGGTCTTCATACAAGGCCGCGAGGATCAGGAACACCATCAGCAGGGCCAAGAGGAATGCTGGCAAGGCAGAGGTCGCCGCCCGCTTCTCCTGCAAAGCCTGCGCAGTCCAGTCGATGCCGTAACCGACGGGCAGGATATCCTCCGCGATTTCTTCGACCAGCGTGATGGCTTGGCTAGAACTCACGCCCGGGGCCGCCGCGCAAATAAGGCGCGCGGACAGGAATCCCATGTGCCGTTCGAGCTGCTCTGGCCCCGAGGAGGGCTTAAATTTTACAAAGCTAGAGAGCGGAATCATCGCACCGTTCGCGGCGCGGACATGCACTCGGCCAGCGGCGGCAGCGTCCATACGATCGGCCGCCTCCGACTGGACAAGTACGCGGTATGTGCGACCCGATAGCGTGAAGTCGTTGGCGTAGACGACGCCGATAGTGGCCTGCAGGGCCTCGTGGAGTTCAGGCAACGTCACCCCGAGGGCGGCGGCGCGGACGTCGTCAACCTCGGCGAGGAACTGGGGCACGGCCGGCCTTAGGAAGACGCGGATACCGGTGAGCTCGGGGCGAGCGCGGAGCGCAGCCTCCAGCTTCTCGATATTCGCCGCGAGCCGGGCGGGGTCATCATCATCCTTCGCCTGAAGATAGAATTCAAAACCACCGGCGCTGCCGATGCCGCGGATAGCGGGAGGATTCACCACAAGGCACATGCCGTCAGGCTGCGTCATCCCAATCGCATTGAGCTGACGGGCGAGGGCCTCGCCGCCAGGCGGACGTTCGCCGAAATCCTTCAGCGGTAAGAAGATCGTGCCAGAGTTCGTGCGTTCACCGCCGCCGAGAAGGTCGAAGCCGCTGATGGCAAAGGTGTGACGGACGGCGGGGTTCTCGCGCAGCTTCGGCGTGAGATTATCCATGAACACCTTAGTCCGATTAATGCCCGAGCCGTCCGGCAACGCCACCATGGCGAGGAGGTAGCCTTGGTCCTCAGCCGGCAGGAAGCTGCGCGGGATCTTCACAATCAGCACGATGTTCGCGATGATGATCGCCAGGAAGGCGCCCGCGGCCGAACGCGGGTGATCAAGCAGCCAGCGGACCGTGCGGCCATGCCAGGCGGCCACGGCGCCAAAACCGCGACCGAAGCCCGCGACGACGCCGGCCAGCCATCCAGTCGGCGCGCCGGGCACATGCGGTTTGAGCAGCAGAGCACAAAGGGTCGGCGTGAGCGTCAGGGCGACGAAGCCAGAAAGGATGACGGAAAAGGCCACGGTCACCGCGAACTGGCGGTAAAGCACGCCCGCAATACCACCAAGGAAGGCGACGGGCAGGAAGACGCATACGAGAACGCAGACAATCGCGATGATCGCGCCAGCGACCTCGCGCACGGATTCCTTGGCCGCCTCGAACGGACTGAGCCCCTTCTCGCGCATGAGCCGTTCCGTATTCTCAAGCACGACGATGGCGTCATCGACCACGATGCCAATCGCGATGACCATCGCGAAAAGGGTTAGGATATTGATACCGTAGCCCATGACCCACAGCCCGGCGCAAGCGCCGATCAGCGAGACGGGCACTGCAATCATCGGGATGAGCGTGGCGCGCCACGAACCGAGGAAGAGGAAGACGACGAGCGCGACGAGGAAGGCGGCTTCAACGAGCGTGTTGCGCACCTCGCCGATGGCGGAACGCACGAATCGCGTGGTGTCGAAGGGAATGCTGTATTCGACGTCCGGCGGGAACTGCTTGGTCAACTCATCCATCCGCGCGCGGATGCGGTCGGCGGTCTCGAGGGCGTTCGAGCCGGTCTGCAGGAAGACGCGGATGCCAGCCACAGGCTTGCCATCCAGCATGCTGAGCTGCTCATAACTCTGGGAACCGAGTTCCACGCGGGCGACATCCTTTAGGCGGAGCACACCGTCGGCGGAGCTGGAGCGCAGTACGATATCACCAAACTGCTCGGGGGTCGAAAGGCGCCCGCGGGCCACGACAGGCACCACGAAGGCGGCGTCCACCGAAGGCTCCTGGCCGAGGCGGCCGACGGCGTACTGGGTGTTTGTGGCACGGATTGCCCGGACGACCTCAGCCGAGCTGACACCGAGCGCAGCCATGCGGTCGGGCCGCAGCCAGACGCGCATCGCGTAGTCGCGGGAGCCGAAGACGCCCGCATCGCCGACGCCGGGGAGGCGCTTGAGCTCCTCGACGACAACCGAGGATGCGAAGTTACTCAGGAAGACGGAGTCGCGACTGGCCTTGGGCGAGACAATCGAGACCGACATGAGGATGTCGTTCGAGCGCTTCTTGGTGATGACACCGAGACGACGGACCTCCTCCGGCAGACGCGGCTCAGCAAGCTTGACGCGGTTGGCCACGAGGATGGTCGCCATGTCCGGGTCGACGCCGTTCTCAAAGGTGACGGTGATACTGAGTGCGCCGCTCGATGACGAGTTGGACGAATAATAAAGCAGGCCTTCGACGCCGTTGATCTGCTCCTCGAGGGGGGCGGCGACATTATTGACGAGCGACTCTGGTGAGGCTCCCGGGTAACTCGCCACGACCGTCACGGTGGGCGGGGCGATTTGCGGATACTGCGACAACGGCAGGTTCTGCAGCGCAAGGCCACCGACTAGGACGATGATGAGCGAGAGGACGGCCGAGAAAATCGGTCGCTTGATGAAGAAGTCCCAGCCCATTTACTTCTTGGCCGGAGCGACGACGACCGGGGAGCCCGGGCGCAGCTTGTGCAGCTGGTTAAGAATGACGCGATCGCCGGGACGTAAGCCAGTGAGGATGACGATATTTGAACCCTGGGCTTCACCCAAGGTAACCGGGCGAGCCTCGGCGCGATCACCCGCACCGACGACAAAGACGGAACGTCCCGACGGAGCTTGGACGAGCGCAAGCTGCGGCACAAGGGTGGCGTCGTTAGCCTTACCACCAGTCACACGAACGCGGACAAACTGACCAGCAAGCAAACCACCGTCAGCATTAGCGAAACGGGCACGGAGTTGCACTGTCCCGAGTCGGGTGTCGACCTGAGGCGAGGCGAAGTCGATCTTGCCGCGCACAGGATAAGCGGAGCCGTTAGGCAGCAGGAGCGTGACCTCGGCACCTTGGGCGGATTTGGCTCCGGCGGCGAAGAGGCGATGGAAATCATCTTCGGAAAGGCCGAAGCGCGCCCAGACCTCGTCGGCATTCACGATAGTGGTGAGCAGGCCGTCCGGTCCGGTCGGGGTGACCAAAGTGCCTTCCGTAAGCAGGCGACGACCCGCGATGCCGGCGACGGGCGAGCGAACTTCGCAGTAATCTAGGTCAAGCTTAGCGAGGCTAGCCTTCGCGGCGGCGGCGTCGCGCGCACCCTTTGCGGCCGCAGCTAAGGCCTGCGCATCATCGGCCTCCTTTCGACTCGCGGCCTTCTGACGGAACAACTCCGCCTGACGGACGGCCTCATCGGTCGCCTGCTGCGCCCGCGCAGTCTCCTGTGCGAGTTGCGCCACAGCCAACGCATGTGCGGCGACATAAGTCGCCGGATCGATCCGGAAAAGGAGATCGCCGACCTTCACCTGAGCGCCCTCGGCGTAATTCACCGTCTGCAAGATGCCCGTCACCCGGGCGCGCACTTCGACCTCGCGCACGCCTTCGGTCTGCGCGGGCGCAATCGCCGTCTGGGCGATGTCCGCCAAAGTCACCGTCAGGACCGCCACCGGCAATGGCCCGGAAGGCGGCATGGCCGACTCCTGGCGACAACCGAACAGGCCGAACACCAAGACCGCACAGAGAAGACCCTCGACAGGGCGAGATTTACATACAGACATGTATGTAAATCTATTTGCCCGACCATGGCTCGCAAGACCAAAGCAGAAGCCGCCCTCACCCGTGACCGAATCGTTACCTGCGCCCGACAGGTCTTCAGCCGCGAAGGGGTCACGAACACGTCCTTGGAAACGGTCGCCAAAGAGGCTGGCGTCACCCGCGGGGCGGTCTACTGGCACTTCCGCGACAAGGCCGACCTTTTCATGGCGGTGCGACAGCAGACGGGGACGCTGCTGCGGTTCGACGACTTCCGGACGGGGGACGCCCTGGAACGACTCGAGTCCGGCATGCAGGCGGCCCTTGATCGCCTGCGCACCGACCGGCAGGCGCTCGAGACCTACGAGGTCATGCTCTGGAAATGCGAATACGTCGGCGCCTTCGCCGGCGTGCGCAAAGACCTGATGTCGGCCAGCTCGCTCTTTCTGACCGAAGTGACGGAACTCTACGATGAGGCGGTTCGGATGAAACAGGCACCCGCCAATCTCGACCCGGCCTTAGCCGCCCGCGAGACTCTGTGCTTTTACGCCGGATTGCTTAAACTGTGGCTGGCCGATGAAAATGGGGTGACGGTCCGTGCCGAGGTTCGCCAGCTGATCGCGCGTCACGTCGCCGGGCGACGCCTGCAGAAGGCAGTTTGACTGCCTTCGCCGCCGCCCATATAAAAGCAACGTGAAGGCTCTCCCCGCCCTGCTCTGCCTGCTCCTAATTGGGATAGCCCCAGCGCAGGCTGCCGACCCGGACGCCCCACAGACGCTGCCGATCATCTACGATCAGCCGGGCGAAAAATATATCCTGCGTATCGATAATCGCCGCTACCAGCTAGCCTACGTGACGAAGGAAGGCGTGGTCCGACTGATGTCCGCGGCCAACTACCCGCGAACGAAACTGCGCTTCGACGAATACAAGCGCTCGCTCGAGGACAAGGCGAAGGCCGAGGCGCTCGTCAACCGCGCGCAGTCCAACGTCACCCGTGAGTCAGACCGCGTGACCCGCCTCCGCCGCAGCCTCGAATCCCTCCGCTCCCAGCTCGTGCTGCTCCGCTCCCAACCGAATATCGACATCCGCGAACTGCAGTTCCTGCAGGAACAGATCCGCATCACCTCGGCGTCACTCGCCTCCGCCGAAGACATGGAAGCCAAAGCCCAATCGAACCTCGACAAGACCAAGTCGTCCACGGAGTCGGCGTTTCAGCGCGCCGACAAGGCCCGCGAAGACTACGTCGCCGCGCTCGACGAATACGAGAAGCCGCTCGCCGCGATCCGCACGATTGCGCTGACGCACGGCAGCGCCCTCTGATTTTCCAAGACTATGAAGACCACCGCTCTTCTCCTCGCCCTGCTCTGCACTGGCTCCGTTGGCTTCGCCCAGCAGGCCAAGCCCGCCGCCAAAGCCCCGGCCGCCAAGGCCGCGCCGAAGTCGATTGACCGTTTCGCCATCCCCCCGGACGCGAAGGTCTCCTGGCATGACGTCCGTGAGACCGACCTCGAAGGCCGCGCCTTCCCCGACGCGGAGCGTAAGAGCTACTTCGACCGCCTGCCCGCCGAAGCCGACGGCAAGGTCACTCCGGCAGTCTGGAGCCTGAGCCGCGACAGCGTGGGCCAGATGTTCCGCTTCCGTACCGACGCCACGACAATCTACGCGCATTACAAGGTGACTAAGGCTCAGCTTGCGATGCCCCATATGCCCGCCACCGGCGTCAGCGGCCTCGACCTCTACGCCCGCGACAAAGATGGCAAGTGGCGCTGGGTGCAGGTCGCCCGCCCCGGGACGCAGGAGATGAAGCTCCGCCTCGCCGACGGCCTCGACGCCGGTGAACGCGAATACGCGATCTACCTGCCGCTCTTCAACGGCGTGGAGTTCCTCCACGTCGGCGTGACCGAAGGCAAGAAGTTCGTCGGCCTCAAGCCGCGTGCGAAGCCCGTCGTCTTCTACGGCACCTCGATCACGCACGGCGCCTGCGCCAGCCGACCGGGCATGGTGCACACCGCCATCCTCGGCCGCCGCTTCGACGTGCCGGTCGTGAACCTCGGCTTCTCCGGCAACGGACGCATGGACCAAGCCGTCGGCGAATTCCTTACGCGCATCGACGCCGCCGCCTTCGTCATCGACTGCCTTCCGAACATGAACGCGGCGGCCGTCACCGAGAAATGCGTGCCGCTCGTGAAGCAGCTCCGCGCCGCCCGCCCGGACACCCCGATCATCCTCGTCGAGGACCGTCGCAACACCGACTCCTGGCTCAAGGCCTCGCTGCGCCAGCACCACGATGAGAACCACGCCGCGCTCAAGGCCGCTTATGAGCAGCTCGTGAAGGAAGGTGTCAAAGGCCTGTCCTACGTGCCTGGCGACCATCTCTACGGCGACGACAGCGATGGCGCCACGGACGGCTCGCACGCGAGCGACTTGGGCTTCCATCGCCAGGCCGATATCTTCGAACCCTTCCTCAAGGCCGCCCTCGGCCGCTGATTTTTCGCCCTCCCCGCTGGCGAACGGGAATAATCCTTTCACCCTAAGTGACGATGCAACGCAGCTTCCGCTACTACGACCTCATCCTCGGCGCGTTCGTCGCGGTGCTACTCTGTTCGAACCTCATTGGCCCAGCGAAGGTCGTGCAGCTCGACCTACCATTCTTCGGCAAGACCGACTTCGGCGCGGGCAATCTGTTCTTCCCGCTGTCCTATATTTTCGGCGACATCCTCACGGAAGTCTATGGCTACGCCCTCGCGCGTCGCGTAATCTGGGCCGGCTTCGGCGCGATGCTCTTCGCGACGGTGATGACCTGGGTCGTGCTCGCGATGCCGGCCAGCCCGAACGAGCCGTTCAGCGCGCAGCTGCAACCCGCGCTCGAGACCTGCTTCGGCGGCGGCTGGCGGATTGCCCTCGGCTCGATCATCGCGTTCTTCGTCGGCGACTTCCTCAACTCCTACGTGCTCGCGAAGATGAAGGTGCGCATGGGCGGCAAGCACCCGTGGGCCCGCTTCATCGGCTCCACTTTCGTCGGCCAGGGCGTCGACAGCCTGATCTTCTACCCACTCGCCTTCATCGGCATCTGGAGCCCGCAGACGCTCGTGGCCGTGATGTTCGCAAACTGGGTCTTCAAGGTGCTCGTCGAAGTAGTCATGACGCCCGTGACGACCATCGTCTGCGCCAAGCTCAAGCAGGCCGAGGGCGTCGACGCGTTCGATACCGACACCGATTTCACGCCCTTCAGCCTCAAGCGCTGACCAGCGGCACCCCCTTTCGGAGGCCTTTATCGGCCTCCAATCGGCTTTTCTATCATATTATCAGGGTTTTCCGACGAAGCCGTTGACAACACCTTTGGGGATGAGCACAACACGCTTAGTCAATTTCACTCAGGTAAGAGCCTCCCTTATAAAGGACGCATCAGTCGCGAGGGCGACTAACGGAATCAGGATTCAAACTCTCCGTACCCGACCCCAGAGTCCCGTAGCTAGGACTCTGGACTTATTTGTCCCGGAAACGGGAAGACAGGCCGCACCACCCGTGCGGCCTGTTTCGTTGCGCCGTACCCAAGACCGGACTCGAACCGGTAAGCCTTTCGGCGGCAGATTTTAAGTCTGATGTGTATACCGTTCCACCACTTGGGCCGACGGCTCCAAAGTGCGGACACGCCCCCGATTGGCAACCCGGGAAAGCGGGCGTCGTTCGCCTTCGCCTTGCCCTCCCGACCAAACCCGGCTTCCTTCGGCACATGGATCGCTTAGCCCAGACGTTCGCCCGCTGTAAAGCCGAAGGCCGCCCGGCCTTCGTGAGCTACGTCTGCGCCGGCGACCCCGACGTCGAGACGTCCAAGGCCGT
>JBEEKW010000014.1:0-37582 GCA_041168485.1 Verrucomicrobiota bacterium | reverse complement strand
GAACTTCCCCTCGCCCTGGCCCTACCCCTGCGGAGTTAAGGTAGGCTTCGCCCGCCTTAACTCCACTTCAGCTTACTACGCAGGACGTCGAAATGGGTGAGCGATTTCGGACGCAGTAGGGCGAGTTGGACCTTGGCGGTGCGGATGATGAGGGGGAGTCGGCTCTGGGCTTCGAGGGTCTCGCGGCCGTCGACCGAAAGGCCGAGCAGGGCGCTGTCCTCGCTGCGGATCTCGAGTTCGGTCTCGCCATCGAAGATGACCGAGCGGTTGGAAAGCGTGTGCGCGCAAATGGGGGTCAGGACAATCACCGAGGCGGCGGGGTCGACGAGCGGGCCGCCGGCGGCGAGGTTGTAGGCCGAGGAGCCAGTGGGGGAGGCGAGGATGAGGCCGTCGGCCCGGTATTCGTTCACGCGGGCGCCGTCGGCGAGCACGGAGAAGCGGCCCATCCGGAAGACATCGCGCGTCTTGATGACGAGGTCGTTCAGGGCCAAGGTGAAGCTTCCGTCGGCGAAGCGAATCTCGAGGAGCGCGCGCTTCTCAACGCGGAAGTCGCCGGAGAGAATGGACTGGAGCGAAGCACCGACGTCTTCGCTCGGGTAAGCGGCGAGGAAGCCGAGCTTGCCGCGATTGATGCCGAAGAGGGGTACGCCTTCGAGCGCGGCGGCTTCGGCTACGCCGAGGAAGGTGCCGTCGCCACCGACCACGCCACACGCGTCGGCTCCCTTGAGGGTGGCACGACTGATCGGCCAGCTGTCGGCAACCGTGAGGGTTACGCCGGCTTTCTGGGCGGCGTCCTGGACCGCGCGCACGATGTCATCCACACCGGGCTTGGTGCGGTTGACGACGAGCGTGAGGCGGCGGATGGCCATGAATGACGACTAGGCGCCCCGCAGGGAAGGGCAAGGACAAGCCGGGGAGGCCGGCCATGAAATCCCTTATTTCGTGGCCTTTTGAGGCGGCGGCGTGAGGAAAGCCATCCGGTAGGTGAGGCTGACCTCGAAGCGCTTGCCGCCGAGCGATGTCACGTTGACCGGGCCGGCGAGGGCGGTGAGCTCGAGCGTCCACTGGCCTTCGGGCAGGTGCTTCTTGGCTTCTTCGAAGTCGTTCTTGATCTGGTCGAGCAGCTCATTGCGGTAATCCTGCGGATTCGTCAGCACATACTCCGGGGTGCCGATGACCTGTTTCTCGTCGTCATCTTTCGCCTTCACGAGGTCGGCGGCCTTGGAGCGGAGGACTTCGAGGCCCTTGAGACCTTTATCGGCTTCGGTGTGGAGTTCCCAGCGCGCATTGGCGACATAGGTGACGTCGCCCTTGTCAGGTTCGTCGTCGCCGAAGAGCTTGCTGCCGCTGGCGGGACGCGAGACGTAAGACTTCGCTTCGGCACGCGCGAACTCCGAAGAGATCTCGCGGATTTCCCAGCCTGGCTGGTCGGCGAAACGCTTCTCAAGTTCCTTGCGGATGGCATCGACGCGCGCGTCGACGGCGGCGCGATCCTTGCCCTTGATCGAGATCGAGACCGGGAGGGAAAGGTGATCGGCATCGACCTGCATGCGGACGTGCTGCTTAGGGCTTTGGCCGGCGTTGCCGCTTTGCGCGGCGAGCGTCAGGGGGAGCAGGAGAAAAAGGGCGAAGAGGCGCATGAGACGAGGAATAGAGGACCCGAGGGCCGGAGGCAATGAGAGGATTAGTGGAGATAGATGACGGAGGGCTGAATCGATGACAGATGACGGATGACAGAAGGCCGAATTGATCACGGAGGACTGAGTAGAGGACTGTGTTGAGGGCTGAATTGAAAAGTCCCGCCACCTGCCACCTGGGGCCGCCACCCGAAGCGAAATCATAAGACTCAAGGGGAAACCGGAGACCGGATAAAATGCTGCGGGTATAGGCCCCCAGCCAATCATCCGGTTTCCGGTCTCCCTTTGATCATCTGTGTTCCCAACCGCTTGGCCGCCGCAGGGCGGCCGAGGGTAGGGGCGTGGTTTCGCCGCGCCCTCCACGGTGGAGTGCACGATGAATCGTGCCCCTACCTTGGTTCGCCCTGCGGCGAACAGCTGACCGAGGCGGTCAGCCCTACCCTAGGGCCAGTGTTACCTAGCCCTAGCCCTGGCTCTAGCCCTAGCCTTATTACACAACACTACCCAAGGCCTCGGCGACCTTGGACACATCGGTACCACCGCCCATCGCGGCGTCGGGCTTACCGCCACCCTTGCCGCCCAGCTTACCGCAGGCGTCGGTGACGATCTTGCCAGCGGCTTTGCCCGCCTTGACGGCGTCCGGACCACAGTTGGCCACGAGAGAGACCTTGTCGCCGAAGACGGCGGCGAGGACGACGACGGCCGTAGGGCCGACCTTGCCGGCCACCTTGGCACCGAGGTCGCGGAGATCGTTGGGCGTCTCGGCACTGACCTGGGCGATGACGTACTTGAGGCCCGCGCGGTCGCTCGCCTTGGCGGCGAGGGTGTCGGCGAGCTGCGAGGATTCCTTGTCGCGGTAAACCTTGAGCTTCTTCTCGAGCGCAGAGCTCTGCTCCATGATTTGCTCAAGGCGCTTGGCGAGATCAGCAATCGGGGTGTTGGTTGAGGACGCGAGCGCCTTCAATAGCTCGGCTTCGGACTTAGCGCGTTCGTAAGAGGCGAGGCCGGCGACGGCTTCGATGCGGCGAACACCTGCGGCGATGGCGTTCTCGCCGACGATACGGAAGAGACCGATCTCGCCCGTGTGGCGGACGTGCGTGCCTGCGCAGAGTTCCATCGACCAGCCGTTGAGCGAGGTAGCCTTGCCGCCAACCTGGACGACGCGCACGGAGTCGCCGTACTTGTCGCCGAAGAACTGCATGATGTCCGGGCGGCCCTTGACGGACGCGTAGGCGACTTCGCTCCACGTCACGGCGTCGTTGGCGAGGATACGTTCGTTGACGAGCTTCTCGATGTCGGCCAGCTGGCCCAGCGTGAGCGCCGCGCCGTTGAAGTCGAAGGTCAGCTTCGTCGGGTCGACCGCGGAGCCCTTCTGGGAGGCTTCCTTGGAGACGACCTCATGCAGCGCCCAGTGCAGGATATGTGTGACCGTGTGGTGGCGCTGGATGGCGTCACGGCGGGCCTGGTCGACGGCGATCTCGATCGTCGCGCCGGTCTCCGGAGCATCTTCGCCGTCGAGGAAGTGGAGCCAAGTCTGGCCGGACTTCTGGGTGTCGGTGACGTGCCACTGGCGGCCGCCGAGGGTGATGATCGCGGCGTCGCCGACCTGGCCGCCCATCTCGGCGTAGCAAGGGGACTTATCGAGGATGACGGCGGTGCGTTCCTTGATCTTGGCAATCTGGGCGACCTTGGCCTGCGTGGCGAGGTCGTCGTAACCGACGAAAGCCGTCGGGTGGTCGGAACCGATGTCGGAAAGGGTGATGATCTCCTTCTTCTGCGCCGCGCGGGCGCGGTTGCGCTGCTCTTCCATCAGCTTCTCGAAACCGGCGCCGTCGACGGTCAGGCCGCGTTCGCGGGCCATCAGCTGGGTGAGGTCGAGCGGGAAGCCCTGCTCGTCGTAGAGACGGAAAGCGATGGCGCCCGAGATAGCCCCGCCGGCCTTGAGTTTGCTGGCTTCGTCTTCGAAGAGCGCGATGCCCTTATCAAGGGTGCGGTTGAAGGATTCTTCTTCGATACGGATGACGTCGGCGACCACGGAACGGCGGGTGCGGATTTCCAGGAAGACGTCGCCCATGGTCTCGGCGAGTACGCCGACGAGCTGGTGGAAGAAGCCGTTCTTCAGTCCGAGCGTGCGACCGTAGCGGATCGCGCGACGCAGGATGCGGCGGAGGACGTAGTTACGGTCGGAGTTGCCCGGCTGGATGCCGTCGGCGATCGCAAAGGAGAGTGTGCGGATGTGATCGGCGATGACGCGGAAGGCAACGTCGTCCTTTTCCTGCTGCGTGTCACCGATCGAACCGGCGGCGGGCAGGGTGGAGCCGTATTTCTTGCCGGAGAGTTCCTCGAGGCGGCGGAAGATCGGCGTGAAGACGTCGCTCTCGTAGTTGGAGATCACGCCGGAGAAGTCCTTGAAGTTCTTCGTGCACTGCATGATGCCGGCGACGCGTTCGAAGCCCATGCCCGTGTCGACGTGGCGGGCCGGGAGCGGGCTGAAGGTGCCGTCGGGGTTAGCGTTGAACTGGATGAAGACCAGGTTCCAGATTTCCATACAGCGAGCGTCGCTACCGTTGACGAGCGTGCCCTTCGTGTCGCCTTCGGGCGTGAGGTCGACGTGGAGTTCCGTGCAAGGACCGCACGGGCCGGTCTCGCCCATCATCCAGAAATTATCTTTCTTATTCCCGTTCACGATATGGACCTCGGGGTCGAGGCCGGCCGCGCGGAACTTCTCGGCCCAGACGTCCCAGGCTTCCTGGTCGAACTCGGACGGGTCGCCCTTGGACTTGTCGGGCTTGTAGACCGTGGCGTAGAGGCGGTGCTTCGGGAACTTCCAGACTTCGGTGATGAGCTCCCAGGCGTAGTCGATGGCCTCGCGCTTGAAGTAGTCGCCGAAGGACCAGTTGCCGAGCATCTCGAAGAACGTGTGGTGGTAGGTGTCCAGGCCGACGTCTTCGAGGTCGTTATGCTTACCGCCGGCGCGGATGCACTTCTGGGTGTCGGCGGCGCGGCCGGGGGTATACGGGCACTTCGTCTGGCCGAGGAAAATCGGGACGAACTGGTTCATCCCGGCGTTCGTGAAGAGCAGGTTGGGGGAGTCCGGCATCAGGCTCGACGACTGGACGATCGAGTGCTGCTTCGATTTGAAGAAATCGAGGAAGGATTGGCGGACTTGGGCGGAGGTCATGGACGGAAAAGGGAAGAGGTCTTTTTAAGACCCTGTTAGGGGAAAAGGGAAGAACTAAGGCGATGCCGTGGGCCTCGTAGGGGCAGGGACAGGGGCACGGACAGGGCTTGGGCCGCTTGCAGGCCATTAGGTAGGGGCGCGACGGCGTCGCGTCCGTTCGCATTCGCGCGTACCAAGAGCCGGGCAAGCTTGCCGAGTTTACGAAGTTTGTCCGCCCACGGACGCCACGCAGTGGCGCCCCTACCCTCACTCTCCCGCTGTCATGAGCTCGTTATGGAGCTGGAAGAGAGCGTGCGCGCTGTCGGCGTAGAAGAGCGAAAGGCGTTCGATGAGCTTGGCATCGTGCCACGAGACCACGTTGGCCTTGAAGGTCAGGCGCGCTTCGCCGAGGCCGCCGGGGCGGCGTTGGGAGAGTTCCTGCGAGAAGTGCAGCGTAGAGGGCAGCTTCTTCGCGTAGCGTTTCTGGTTCGAGAGGAACGCCGCGATCGCACCGATCTCCGACTGGCCGTCGAGCGTGAGGCTGATGGTCGCTTCGCCGGGTACATCCCCTTCGCGCGGCTGGTAGAAGGCGCGAATGAGCGCCTTCGAACCCTTCAGCACCACGCGTGCGTTGAAGTCGTCCCGCGCGGTCAGGCGGTACGGCTGTTCATGCGGCTTGAGGTGGTCGGCGACGGCCTTCCAGAGGGCAGGTCTCATGCCCTGACTATTGCTGAACCCATGCCAGAGGCAAGCGGACCGCTCGTCATAGACGGACGAGTTATTGACAGGCACGAAAAAGGGCGTGCCGGTCGGCACGCCCTTTGCGGAGAGAAATCCTGAGGATTACTTCTTCTTATTACCCTTTGTCGGCTCGGCCTTGGCGGGCGCACCGAGCGGGTGTTCCTTGAGGACTTCCTCGACGGTGTAGAGGGCGTTGTTCTTGCCCTTGATTTCTTCGCGGACCTTCTTCACCTGGGCGGCCTTGACGGGCGGCAGGTTATTGCCGAAGGACTGGCGGACGTAGGTGATCACCGCGGCGACTTCCTCGTCGTTGAGGAGCTGCCCGAGTCCAGTCATCACCGGCTGGCCCGTGGTGGGGTCGCCGTAGGTCTTGCCGTCGATCGTCTGGGTGCCGTAGAGGCCGTTGAGGACGATCTTGATGGAGCGGTCTGCGTCGCCTTCGAGCCAGCCGTTGGAGGGGTAGCCTGGGGTGCGACCGAGGGGCGGATAAGCGCCGCGAGCGGGCTTGCCGGGTTCCTTGGGCATCTCGGCGCCGCGTCCGTCGGCCTGGTGGCAGGTTACGCAATGGGCTTCGCGGAAGTAGACCTCCTTGCCCTTGTCGTAGAGCTTCTTGTCGGGGGCCGAGAGCTTTTTGTCGCTCGGTCCGTAGGAGGTTTCCTTGGGGTCGGCGTAGTCGCGGAGGTTCACCTTGCCCTTGCCCTCGGGGAGGGACTCGAGCTGCTTCATCGTCTGGCGGAGGCAATAGGCGATGTAGTAATCCTTGGCGCCCTTGAGGGAAGCGGCGGCGGCGATGGCGCGCTCGGTGTCCTGACCCTTAAAGAAGCTCAATCCACGGACGCCTTCGAGTTGGACGCGGAGGTTCGCGTCCTTGACGGCGTTCTCCATGATCGCGAGTGCACCGGGGACACGGTCACGCTGATAGATGGCGACACGCACGGCCTGGGCGCGGGCGCGGGGCTCGGGCGACTTGAGGAGCTGACCGAGAAGCTCGAGGTTCACGAAGTCATGCCACTGGTGGACCCAGAGGGCTTCGAGGAGGTGGTGGGCGTCTTCGACCTTGGTCGGGTCGAACTGCTTGGCCCACTTCTGGGTCGCGGCGATCACCTTGGCGGAGTCGTGCTTATGCAGTTCGATCTTGGCGCGCTGGCGCACGTTGTCTTCGTGCTCGGTGAGGAGCGCGAGGAGGTTCTCGACGGACTCGCCATCGACCTTCTTCGGCGTGAGCAGCGGGCGGGACGGATAGGTCAGACGGTAGAGGCGGCCGTGCTGGTGGTCGCGGTTCGGATCGCGCAGGTGGTGCTGGAGGTGCCCGATGAGCATCTGGGACCAGTCCATGACGTAGAGCGAGCCATCGGGCGCGACGGCGACGCCGGAGGGGCGGAAGTTACCGGCCTTTTCCTTGTCGGTCTCGAGTAGGTTCGGCAGCAGGGTCTCGCCCTTGAGGCCGGCGCCATCTTCGGTGATCTTCGCGCGGAAGATGCCCTGGATGGTGATCACGTTCGTGTTCAGGAAATTACCCTGCCAGTCGTCGGGGAAGTGGCGGCTGCTCAAGATCGCCGTGCCCGGGCAAGGGCGCGAAGGGCGGTTCCAGAACTGCTTGAAGTTAGAATGGGCGCCGGTGTCGAGGTGGCTCGAGAAGCCTGGGCCGAAGTAATTGGCGTTGCCGGTGGCGTCGGTGATGATGTCGTTACCCCAATAGTCGAAGACGCGGCCGTGCGGGTTGGCGAAGCCGTAAGGCACGTGGCGGGTCAGCTTATTGGTGTGGGGTTCGAAGCGGTAGATTGCACCGTTGGTGTTGCGGAGCACGCCGTTGAAGGTCTCGACCTGGGTGCGGTGGAACACGCCGTCAGAGAGGTACATGGCGCCTCCTGGTTCATAGCAGATGGAGTTAGTCTCGTGGTGCGAGTCGGCGGCGTCCATGCCGGTGAGCAGGCGTTCCTTCCAGTCGGCCTTGCCGTCGCCGTCGGTGTCGCGGACGTACCAGATGTCGGGCGACTGGATGAGGATCACGCCGTCCTTGTAGAACTGGAAGCCGGTCGGGCAGTTGAGGCCGTCGAGGAAGGTGGTCGACTTGAGGACCTTACCGGTCTTCGGGTCGAGATCCAGGACGATGAGTTTGTCGAAGACTTTGGTCGTCGGCGAGGTCTCGGGGTAGGTCGGCCAGCATGCAATCCAGAGGCGACCCTTCGTGTCGAAGTTCATCTGCACTGGATTGACCAGTTCAGGGATGGTGGTCTCGTCGGCGACGAACTCGACCTTCACGCCTTCAGGGGTGGAGAGGTGCTTCAGCTGATCCACGCCACTGAGGTAGGGGACGGGTTCTTTGCGATTCGGAGGAACGGGAATTTCGGCCTTAAGGTTGTCGTGCTTTACTTCGATCGGCTTGCCCTGGGCGGCGGCCCAGATGCCCTTGTCGTGGTTGGCGGTCTTGAGGTCGCGGTTAGCGAGCTCGGCGCCGAGCACCGTGGCGTTGTCGATGCCTTCGTATTTGATGCGGGAGCGCTGGCCAAAGATATTGAACTGGTCGACGGTGCGGTAGCGGTGGTGCCACTGGGTGCTCTTCTCGTTGACCTCGGAGCGAACCTTCTCGTTCACGGTCGGAAGGTCGGAGCTATTACGGAAGAACAGGAAGATGCCCAGTCCGAGGACGGCGACGCCGACCAGTTTCATCATGCTCTGGCGGTTTTCTTCGGAGGACTTGAGGAAGGCGGTCAGCACTAGGATCACGCCTAGCAGGAGCGCCGCATAGGAGAGCAGGCCGCTGGAGCCATTGCCCTTACCAAAGACGGCCTGGAACTGGGCGGGACCGAAGGCGGCGTCACCGGCGGCATTGACGTGGATGCCGTTGAGGGTGAGCGGAGACTTGGCCGCAGCGTAGAGTTTCTGGGAAGCGGCGAAGAGGTCGACGAACTGTACGCTGTTGGCCTTGGCGACCGTGGCCATGGCGGACGTGTAGAGCGCGAGATTCTTGTTGTTCTCAGCGGCGAGCTTGGCGTCGAAGTGCGGAGACTTCAGGTCTTCGTGCGCGATCGGGGAGAAGAGGACGACGCGGACCTTGCCCTTGCCGTAATCGGCGTCGAGGGTCTTCTTCAGCCAGGCGTCGAGGTTAGCCTTGAAAGTGTCGAGACCGGCTGCGCCGGCGAAGGACTCGTTGAAGCCCCAATACGCGAAGATCACGTTGGCGTGGAAGTGCGCGCCGGCGTGGTAGGTGACCTCGGTCTTGCCGACCATGGTGGTCAGGGCGCCGGGCTTCATGTTGAGGAAGTAGTCGAGGCCAGCCACTTCGTCGGAGCGGTGGGGCTTCACGCCGACTTCGTCGCCGGAGAAGCCGAGGTTGCGAATCACGAGGTTGTGGGTCGGGAAGGCCTGGTGAATCAGCGTCTCGAAATTCCCGTGGTGCTGCTGCCGGTCGGCGAAGCCGCTGCCGACGAAGGCGATGTTGTCACCCTTTTCGAGGGTGAGGTTCTGGGCCGAGACGGAGACGAATCCGAGCAGGGCCAGGAGGAGGGTGGACAGCTTGCGCATAGGGTGGTGGTTTTGGTAAAAAGAGGAAGGCCATGCGGGGAGGCATGGTCAGAAAGGGGAAGGGAAAACCTGTCGCTCTTTCAACAACCTGCCAAGGGGAATGTTCCTGAATGGCCCTGCAAATGAGCGCCAAAGCCGCTCAATTACAGGGCCAGGGATGGCTGAATCGATGGCAGAGGACGGATGACAGAAGGGGAAGCCGCCACCTGCCACCTGGGGCCGCCACCCGCCACCTGAAGCGTATAACAGTTAGGGGCGCCACCGCGTGGCGTCCGTGGGCGGACGGAGATTGGAGCGTCGAGTAGGCTGCCCGGTGATGAACACGCCAATTGCCGAACGGACGCGACGCAGTCGCGCCCCTACCCGTTGCCCTTACTTCGCGAGCGCCGCATTAATCGACTTCACGACAGCCTTGCCGAGGACGGCCGAGCCTTCGGTGTTGAAGTGGACGTCGTTCGGGTTTTGCAGCTTGGCGATATTCGGAGTGACGGCGGCGTGGAGGTCGTCGATCGCGACGCCGTTCTCTTTCATGACCTTGAGGGCGATCTCGTTATAGGTGGCGACGTCGCCGAAAGTGCGCTGAGGCGTGAGCTTGCCTTCGGGTACCGGCGTCGTGGTGCCGAAGATGAGCTTCGCTCCGGTCTTCTTCAGGTCAGCCACGAGTGAGCGGAGGTTGGCCTCGTAGTCGGCCGGCTCGACCTGGCGCTTGCCGTCTTCCATGTGGCGCAGGTCATGCAGGCCGAAGTTGAAATGGATCACGTCCCATTTGCTTTCGCCGAGCCACTTGGCGAGATTGGCGGTACCACCCTTAGTCGCGCCGCCGTTGGCCGGGATGCGGTGGACGTTGGCTTTGCCGGCCAGTTCCTGGCGGACGGGCAGGGTGTAGCCGATAGAAATCGAATCGCCGATGAGCAACACGCGCGGCAGGCCGGCGATGTCCACGATTGGGGCCATGGCCGGGTTCGGCGCCTTTGTCTTGGCCTTCGCCTTCACGGCGACTTTCTCGGCCGGGGCGACCTTGGGGGCATCTGCGGCGAAAAGGGAGAGGGAGGTCAGGGTCAGGAGCAGAGACAGCGTCTTCATGGGGGTGGGAATAATAGAACCCAAGTGGATGACTGAGTCGATGACAGATGACTGCATCGATGACAGAGGACTGCGTGGAGGGCTGAATGGAGGACTGAATGGAAACGCCCGCCACTCGCCACCTGGGGCTGCCACCCGCCACCCGAAACGCTGCGATGCTTTCCCATCGATTCAGCCCTCCGTCATCAATTCAGCCATCGGTGCTTCCATTGTCCGTCCGCTCACGGACGCGACGCCGTCGCGCCCCTACCTCAGACCCAGCCAATCAACCGGTTTCCGGTCTCCCTTTGGCGTTCAACTTCTCTCCCGCCCTCCGGTCCTCCAGTCCTCGGGTCCTCGATCGGCTACTCCCCCAACGGCTTCGATAGATCGAACTCGGACTTGGTGGTCCAGCGCTGCTTAAAGCCGGCCGGTGCTTCGACCTTGGTGCGGAAGAGCACAGTGTTATCGAGGTCGAGGTTGTCGGTCCAAATGAACTTCGCGCCGGCGAAACTCTCCTTGGCCTTGGTGAAGGACTCCTTCGGGTTCACGCGCTCCTCGGTATACTCGGTGGCGTGGGCCCACTGGCTATCGTCGAAGTCGACCGCGAACCAGTTGGCCGGGACGGGCGTGTGTTCGACCTTCGGATTCTTCACGTCGCTGTTGAGCGGGCCCTTGAAATAGCTCTTCGCTTTCCACTTCGCGTTGGTGACGGTGCCATCGGCGAACTTCAGGATCAGGCCGGCGTCGCCGATACGGTCGCCGTATTCCAGGCCGGTTTTTGGGTCGGCGTTGTCACGGCCCATGATGGCAATCGTCATCGGGTATTCCGGGAGGATGTCCACGGACACGACGTTGTGCGGCATATAGTCGATGGGGTCGACGACGCGGAGTTTACCGTTGATGTAGAGGACGAACCAGTTGTCGGCGTAGACGTTGAGCTTGAGGGTGTCTTCCATCGAGGGCTTCACCATGCCGGGCTTGTCGCCCTTCTTGCCGCCTTTGCCTTTCTTGCCTTTGCCCTCGCTGGGTGGCGGGCCTGCTTCGTTCGCGGCTTCGCTGGTGACTTCTAGGTCCGTCGGCACGATCGCGCCGCCGTCACCGGGTGGAGGTCGCTTACCTTTCTCGCCCTTACCCTTACCCTTTTCGCCGGCTTTGCCTTTGCCGCCGCCAGCCCCGCGTTCGCCTGGCGTGTAGGTCTCGGTGGCCGTGGAGCCATCGGGGTTGGAGTAGATGAAGGTCCAAGTCTTATCCGTGTTGAGGGTGTACTTCACGCTGAGCGGCTTGCCGTTGAGCGTATAGTTAAGGGCGTATTGGTTGCCATCGACGGTGAAGCCCTTGATCAGCGCGCCGCGGAGCGGGCTCTGCGTGTAGCTGGAGCCGGTGCGGCGCACATGGCTGGCGGAGGGCTGCGGGTCGACCTGGCCATCGACTTCCTTCACCTCGCCGTGGAAGCCGCCGTTGATGTACGGATACTTCTTCTGGGCGTGGTAGTGGTAGCCGAGCGACTTGGTCTCGTGGCCGCCGAACGCGTCGAGTTTACCGACCGTGGAGCCATCGGGCTCGTTGTAGCCGTAGATCGCGTAGCCATCGAGGGCGACCGCGATGGGCTTGCCCTTGCCGAGTTCCTTCTCGAGGAAGACCGGCGCGTCGTGATAGTGGTAGTCGTCGGCTTTGCCGCAGTGGCCGCCGAAGTCGTCGAGCTCGCCCGCAGCCTTGGCGTCGTCGCCGCGGTTGTTGAGCGCGTTGAAGATCGGTACGCCGTTGGCGGCGAGCGCAATGGCACCGCGCATGAAGTGCGTCTTGGCAGACATCGGCTCCTTCGCCGGCACAGGCTTGAGCGGGATGCGCCAAGCGGTGGCGCCGGCATAGGTCTGCGGGATGGGCACCTGCTGTTGCCAAGACCTGATGCCGATCATCAGCGGGTGGTCAGGTAGGCCCTTGGCCTCGACATAAAGGTAGGTGTCGTCCCAGCGGACGTTGACGTTCTTGGTGAAAGTCTGGAAGGGCGTGGCAATCAGCGGCGCGCTCCCGGGGGCGGCGGCGAGGTAAGTGCCCGTCATCACATATTTGACCGTGGGCTGGACGATTACAGGGGCTTCGGTGGGCGGGCGGAACTGGTTGTCGACCGGAGGGATGTGCGCGTGCGCAGCGGCGGCGTGGAAGCCCAGCGTGGCGAGGAGGAGGACGGTGGACTGGGGGCGCATGGTTTTGGGTTAGGCGACTATGATACCCGAAGCGACCTTAAGGGCAGGTTAAGTGCCAGCTATCGGCGGAAATCAGCCCCGGAGACGCAGCAACTCATCAATCCGTGCGACGTCGTCCGGCTTGATGTGGAGCTTGCCTCCAGAGACGGTCTCCATGATCTGGCCGGGCTTGCGGGCGCCGACGATCGCGGCGGTCACGCGCGGCTGACGCAGCACCCAGGCGATGGCGAGCTCGGCGGAATTGCGGCCGTAGCGATGGGCAATCTCGGCGAGGCCTTTCGCCAGCGCGATATTCTTGGAGAGCAGTGGTTCGTTGAACTGCGGGTCGGCCCGACGATGGTCGTCGGTCGGGAGGGCGTCAGCCCATTCCTTCGTGACCTTGCCGCTGAGCAGACCCTTCTGCATCGGGCTGTAAGAGACGATGCCGATATCGTTGGCTTCGCAGTAGGGCAGCAGCGCGGCTTCGATGCTGCGGTTGAGCATGCTATACGGCGGCTGGAGGAAGGTGACGCGGTGGATGGGCTGGATGCGTTCGAGTTGGGCGACGCTGAAATTACTGACGCCGGCGAAGCGGACTTTGCCTTCCTTCACGAGCTCAGCGACGGCGGACCAGCCTTCTTCGATATCTTCGTCCGGCTGCGGCCAGTGAATCTGGTACATGTCGATGACGTCGATCTGCAGGCGGCGCAGGCTGTCCTCGCATTCCTGCTTCACGCTCGCGCGCTTGAGGCGCGGCACGATTGTGCCGTCGGGGTCCCAGCATCGCTCGCACTTCGTGGAGACGATTGGCTTCTCCTTCATCTCCTTCAGCGCGCGACCGACGACTTCTTCCGATCGGCCCAGTCCGTAGACTGCCGCGGTATCAATCCAGTTGATGCCGACGGCCATCGCTTCGTGGATGGTACGAATCGAAAGAGCGTCGTCCTGCGCGCCCCAGCCGAATTTCCAATCCCCGCCGCCGATGGCCCAAGTACCCAGGCCGACGGGCGTGAGATGGAGCGGAGAATTACCGAGCTTACGGGTCTTCATGGCGATGAGGGTATTTCGGGGGAGGGGAGGGAGGATGTCGAGACTGGGTCGGTGACGGGTGGTAGCGGTAAGCGGTTAGCGGTAGGCGGTTAGGGTAAACTCAAGGGGAAACCGGAGATCGGATGATTAGCTGGGGTCCTTAATAATGGCCGCAGCGAACTTCCCGGTTCCCGGTCTCCCTCTGAGAGTCGTGGATCTTCCAGCCGCTATCCGCTAATCGCCAATCGCTGAAACCTTCGGTTCCCGCTCACTTCACCTGCTTGGCCTTCTTCGCCCCGTTCTGGCTGCGCATCGGCCAATTAGGATCGGCGACATGCGCGTCCTTGAAGATCGCGAGTGCCTTCTCGACGAGTTCCGGCCGCGTGGCGGCGAGATTGTTCTTTTCCGCAAAGTCATTCTTCAGGTCGAAGATCTCGACCTTGGCCTGCGGGCCGTTGCGGACGGCCTTCCAGTCGCCCCAGCGGGCGGCCTGCAGGGATTGGCCTTCATGGAGTTCCCAATAGAAGTAATCACGCTTCGGGGCTGGGCCGCCTTGGAGGAAGGAGACGAGCGAGAGGCCGTCGGTCTTCAGTTCAGTTGGAGCCTTGGCGCCGGCGAGTTCCACTGCCGTCGGCAGAAAATCCCAGAAGGCCCAAGGCTCATCGCTCACGCGGCCGGCGGGGACCTTGCCCGGCCAGCGGGCGAGCGCCGCCTGACGCAGCGCGCCTTCGTAGAGCCCGCGTTTGAATCCCCTCAGGCCGTTGGAGGCCTGGTCGAAGAGTTTGCCCACCTCGGAGTCGGGCGCGAACGACGACCCGTTGTCGCCGGCGGTCATGACCAAAGTGTTTTCGTCAATTCCGAGTTCCTTGAGTAGTGCGAAGAGTCGGCCGACGTCGGCGTCCAGGCGCGAGACCTGAGCGGCGTAGGCTTTCTGAGTAGGCGTCCAGGGCTTGTCCTTATATGCGCCGAGGTCGTCGATCTCATGGGTGCCGTGCGGCAGGGTGATCGCGTAATATAGGAAGAAGGGTTTATCCTTCTGCGTTCGCACCCACTTTTCGACGTCCTGCTGGATGAGCTCCTGGGCGTAGGTCTTGCCGACGCCTTTGCCGGTGTTACCCGGCAGGTCGAAGCGTTGGTCGTCGCGGTAGAGGTAGGTCGGGAAGTAGCTGTGCGCGTGGCGCTGGCAATTGTAGCCGAAGAAGTGGTCGAAGCCGTTCTTGAGCGGGCTCCCTGTGGTGTCGAACATGCCCATCCCCCACTTGCCCATGGCGGCGGTGGCGTAGCCGTTCTCTTTGAGGATCTTGGCCACGGTGACGGTGCCGGCGGGCAGCGGGAGTTGGCCCTCGGGCTTAATCTCCCGGTTAGCACGCACGGGGCTGTGGCCGGTGTGTTGGCCGACCATGAGTGAGGTGCGGCTCGGCGCGCAGACCGTCGTGCCGCAGTAACCTTGGGTGAAGCGCGTGCCTTCCTTGGCCATGCGATCCAGGTTGGGCGTCTGGATGAGCTTTTGTCCGTAGCAGCCGATATCGCCCTGGGCGAGATCGTCGCTGAGGATGAAGATGATGTTGGGTTTACGAATTTCCGCGCCGCCGGCGAAGGCCGCGAGAAGCAGGAGGGCGAGCGAGGGAAGCTTCATGGGGTGAGGGTATCGGGAGAGGGATGGCTGAGTCGATGGCGGATGGCAGAGGGCAGATTTCCTGAACCCGAACCTGAACCTGGGCACCCGTACCCGGCTGCTGATGGCTGAGAC
The DNA here is from genome assembly GCA_041168485.1 of Verrucomicrobiota bacterium. Classification (GTDB taxonomy): domain Bacteria; phylum Verrucomicrobiota; class Verrucomicrobiia; order Opitutales; family UBA953; genus UBA953. The sequence continues at coordinate 22,492 of JBEEKW010000014.1, read as the reverse complement.
CCGAGACCTGAAAATGGGTACCCCAGCCAGTCATCCGGTTTACGGTCTCACTTTGCTGTTACCCTCAGCATGCCTCGGGTAGGGCTGACCACCCTTGGTCAGCCGCGGTTGAGCGAGGTCGCTCAACCCTACCCAAACAAAAAAGGGGCCTGGCGGCCCCTTCATTATTTCGACTGTCCCTGGCCCTAGCCCTGTCCCTGTGAAGTCAGCGAGCTTAAGCTCGTCCGGCTTCACTTCACATCCTTCAGGAACTGCTGATACTGGACTTCGGTCTGAGCGGCGGTGAGCTTGCCGGAATGGATCAGGATGCGGAAGCGGAAGGTCTCGGACTGGCCGGCCTTGAGCGTGAAGTTGAGTGTGGTCTTGCCCTTGGTGAATTCCTTGGCGCCGAACGGATTGGCGGCGAAGAGGCCGTAGCCGCGGTTATGCCAGTAAGTCGGATAGGTGACGTTCTTCGGGTGGTCGAAGATGCCGACGCAGACGTCTTCACCGCGGACGTTGCCGGAGAGGGTCATCCACTTGGCGCGCGTGCTCCACGATTCTTTTTCGCCGACCTTACCTTCGCTGCTGAGGTAGACGCCGTTCACGCCGGTGTTGTCGAGCTTGGCGACGGTGGTGGGCAGGCCGGCGGCATCGGTGAAGATTTCGGCCTTGGTGGAAGGCTCTTCGAGGGCGCGGGTCATGCGGATGGCGATGGCGCCTTCCTTGGAGTCATGGAAGACGGCGTCCTTCTCCTGGGCGGTGAGGGTGATGATGCGGTCGATGATGCGCAGGTCCTTGGAAGCGCGGAAGACGAGCTGCTCGTCCTGCTGCAGGACCTTGGAGCCGTCGGCCATGATCCAGTCGGAGGAGACCTCGAGGGTCGCCGAGCCGTTGCCGCCGTTGATCGACTTGATGCTCTTATGCTTCACCGAGCCGTAAGGCATCTTGCCCTTATGGGTGTAGCCCTCGGGCGGGGAGTTCCAGAAATCGGTACCGTTGACGTCGCCGTAGTTGAACCACGAGGAGATGTGGTGCGGGTGGTCGGTGCGCTCACCGGCGATCTTCTCGAGCGGGAAGCCGCGGGTGAAGATCGTGCCCTGCGAGGTGCGGAGCGGGGAGAGCAGGGGCTTCTTCTGGTTGGACCAGTAGACGTAAGAGGTGAACGGCTGGCCGTCGACGAGGACATCGATCTGCTGCTTGTCCTTCTGTTCGACGAGCTTCACTTCGGCAGCGACGGCGGCTTGGCCAAACGCGGCAAGGAGGGCGAGGAGGGCGAGGGGGTGTTTCATGGGTATCTCATTGGACATACCCCCGCCCCCAAGGTTGCCAATCTGAAAGGGGCAACTTACCCAAGGAACGGCGTTTGCGTATCAGGATTTCGGCTTCCTTAACTCGGCTCCCGCCCTAATCGTGTTGGCACCCCGCCATGCGATTCCTCGCGCTCTTCCTTGTTTCGGCCTGCGTCCCCGCTCCGGCCCTGCCTCCCGGCCCGGTTGAACGCGTCCAGCCGGGTGCTTATAAGAGTGGGCAGACCGCCGCCCAGGCGATGAAGACGATGTCATTGCCAAAAGGCTTCCAGGTCTCGCTCGTCGCGGCCGAACCTAAGGTCGTCCAGCCAATCGCGATGTGCTTCGACGAACGCGGCCGCCTCTGGGTCGTGGAAGGCATGTCCTACCCGAAAAAGCGCCCCGATGGTACCGGCCCCGATCGCATCTTGATTTTGGAAGACGTGCAGAAGGACGGCTCCTACGCCAAGGTCACGGTCTTTAAGGATGGCCTCAATCTCGTCTCGGGCATCGAAGTCGGCCACGGCGGCGTGTGGGTCGGCGCGGCTCCGGAATTTCTCTTCATCCCGAAGGATGCTAATGACAAGGCCGGCCAGCCCGTCGTGCTGCTCGATGGCTGGGGTTTTCAGGACACGCACGAGACGCTCAATAGCTTCGTCTGGGGTCCGGACGGCTGGCTCTATGGTAACCACGGCGTCTTCACCCATTCGGTCGTGGGCAAGCCGGGCGCTCCCGATACGAAGCGCGTGAAGATCAATGCCGGTGTCTGGCGCTTTCACCCGACGAGCCATGTCTTCGAGATCTTCGCCGAGGGCACGAGCAATCCGTGGGGCCTCGATTACGATGCGCGCGGCGAGTTCTTCAACACGGCCTGCGTGATCCCGCATCTCTACCACATCCTGCCCGGCGCCCGCTACCAGCGCCAGGCTGGCCAGCACTTCAATCCCTACACCTACGACGACATCAAGACAATCGCTGACCACGCGCACTACGCGGGCGGCCGGATCCATAAGCCGGACCCGCTGAAGATTCCTGAGACGACCGACGCGGTCGGCGGCGGCCACGCCCACTCGGGCCTCGCCATCTATAATGGTGATAATTTCCCCGAGGCCTACCGCGGGATGCTCATCTTCGGTAATCTGCACGGGCATCGTCTGGTCTCCGATCAGATCGAGCCCGCAGGCAGCGGTTTCGTCGGCCACCACGGCAACGACTTCCTCCGCAGCAATGACGCCACGTTCATCCCGGTGTCGCAGCGCGTGGGCCCCGATGGCGCCCTTTACCTAAGCGATTGGTCTGACGTCCAAGTCTGCCATAACAACACCCAGGAGATTTGGGACCGCACCAACGGTCGTATCTATCGCGTGAGTTTCGGTAATCCCGTCTCCCGGGCCCGCGATCTGGGGGCACTTGCTGACGCCGAACTCGTCGAGGTCGCCCTGACCGATGCCAACGAATACTTCGTCCGCCAGGCCCGTAAGGTCCTCGCGGAGCGCGGCTTGGCTGGCGTCAAGATTTCCGGCGATTCGCGCGAGAAATTACGAAGCGTGCTGACCTCGGATGCGGATCCTCTCCGCCGCCTCCGTGCGCTCTGGATCCTACAGTCGGCGAACCTCCTCGACGACGCGCTCCTCGCGGCTTCGCTCAAGGATGCTGATCCCGCTGTGCGCGGTTGGGCTGTCCGCTTGATTGCTCAGCAGTGGACTGTCAGTGTGCCCGCCCTTGCGGCACTGGCCAAGACCGAATCCTCTGCGCAGGTCCGCCGCGAACTCGCTTCGTCTCTTTCTTATCTTCCGCTTGCTCAGCGCGCTGCGATTGCTGAGCCGCTCCTTGCGCGCGCCGAGGATGCCAAGGATCATAATATCCCGTTGCTGCTCTGGTATGGCATCGAGCCGTTGGTCGGTGCCGACGCCGCTCGCGGCCTCGCGCTCGCCGCTATCAGCCGTCACCCGCAGACGACCGACTTCATCTACCGTCGCATCGCCAGCGATGCCCGCGCGCGCTCGCAGGTTCTGTCGCTCGCCCTACGCGAGCAGGATGCCGCCCGTCGCTCGTCGCTGGTGAGCCGCGTGGTCGAAGGGGTTCGTCAGTCCGGTTCGTTCTCCGCCCCTGAAGGTTGGGCCGCACTGGTTGCCGGCCTGCGCCAAGGCGCTTCGCCGGATCTCCTGGCGAACCTCAACGAACTCGACGCCCTCACTGGTGACGAAGCCAGTCGCGCCTATTATCGCGGTCACCTCGCCGACGAGAAAGCGCCGCTCCCAGCCCGTCAACGTGCCCTCGCCGTGCTCGTCGCCTCGCGCGATCGCGCCGCCGCGCCGGTGATCCATCAGGTCTTCGCTGAGAAGATCACGCCATCTTTCCGCCGGGCGCTCATTCAGGCTCTCGCCACCGTCGGCGACGCCGCTTCGCCGGCCGTACTCATCGGCCGTTTCGCCGTCTTCACGCCCGAGCAGTTGGGCGACGCCGTCGCCGCGCTCGCCGGTAATGCCGTGGGCGGAAAGGCCCTCCTCGCTGCTGTGGCTGCGGGCAAGGCCGACAAGGCTCTGCTCTCGCCGCTCGTGGTGCGTCAGTTGAAGTCGCTCGGAGACCAGGAGCTCGATGCGCAGCTCACCGCCATCGTCGGCGTGGTCAATGCGACCAAGGCCGACTTCGCCAAGAACAAGGCCAAGTATGAGGCCATGCTTAATTCGGTGGCCGTACGTAAGGGCGACATCGCGGCCGGCCGTCAGCTCTTCACCTCGGCCTGCGGTATCTGCCATACTTTCGGTACCGTCGGCAACCTGGTCGGGCCTGGCCTCGCTGGCTCCAACATCGGCAAGCTCGATTACTTCCTCGAGAACGTGCTCAACCCCAACGGCGTCATCGGTAAGGATTACCAGCTCAACGTTTTCAAACTTAAGAGCGGTGCGACGATGAGCGGTATCGTCCAGTTCGAGGATGCGCAGTCCTTCCGCTTAGTCATGCCCGGCGGTGTGAAGTTCACCGTCGCCAAGGGCGAGGTCGCCCAGCGCGAGACCCTGCCGATGTCGCTCATGCCCGAAGGCCTGCTCGATGCGCTTACCAAGGAGCAGGTCATTAATCTCGTCGCTTACCTGCAGAATCCAGATGGCTTCCCGGCGTCTGCGCCTGGTGTCTGGCGTCTCGAAGGCGCCGTCGAAGGCGAGACCCTCAAGGTTCTCTCCGTCACCGGTGGCAAGACCAGCGGGCAGAAGATGGGCGGATTCAAGGCCAGCCGCTGGAGTGGCAATGATCACCTCTGGTGGACCGGCGGTAAGGTCGGTGACACGCTCACGCTCGCGCTGCCGGTCTCCGCCAAGGGTACCTACGAAGTGAAATTCGTCGGCACCAAGGCCCACGACTACGGCGCGTTCGAACTGCGCCTCGACGGAAAACTCCTCGGCGAAGAGGGTTACGATTTCTACAATCCTGCCGCAGTCGTCACCACCGGCGAACTCAACGGTGGTCGATATGAACTCGACGTCGGCGAACACCGCCTAGAGATCAAAATTCTTGCCCCGAATCCCGCGGCGACGCCGCGGAATATGTTTGGGTTGGATTATGTTAAGTTGGAGAGGAAGTGAAATAGGGCTAGGGCTAGGGCCAGGGCCAGTGAGATAGGGCTAGGGCTGGGGCTAGGCTAGGGATAACGATTCAGGGAAAAGACACCCTCTCATCAGGGTTGTGATGGTGTTCTGCGTACATTGCTCTAAGTCATGGAAGCTCGCGGACTCGATCAATTTATCGCCTGGCAGAAGTCGGTCGCGATGGCTGCTGATATTATCCGTTTCAGCCAACGTTCCGAGTTGTCCAGGCATCCGTGGTTCTGCGATCAGATTCGGAGAGCTGCGTTGTCCGTTCCGAGCAATATCGCGGAAGGTTACGAAAGGAGAGGGGAGAAGGACACTCCGCGGTTTTACCTGATTGCTATGGGGTCGTGCGCTGAGGCGAAGACGCAGCTACGTGTGGCCGTCCATGCTCAGCTTATAGGCGCAAGTGAGGCAGCACCTCTCTGCAACTCTTGCGATGAAGTTATGCGATTACTGAGCGGTGTCATCAGGGCTCGGAGGATGGCTTCTGGAAACCAGCCCAAGCCCTAGCTCTAGCCCTCCGCGCGCGCTAGCGCGCGGTCAGAAACCCGCGCCTTTGACCTTCGTCTTCACGCGCAGGAGTCGGTCCTTGGACGTGATGTAAAGGGTATGGCCGTCGTCGCCCCAGGCGAGGTTCGCGGTGGGCTGACCGCACAGGATCGAGCCGAGGTGTTTGCCTTCGGGGGAGAGGATGAGCACGCCGCCGGGTCCGGTGGTCCAGATGTTGCCGTTGACGTCGAGTTTCAGGCCGTCGCAGGAACCGGCGCGCTCCTTGCTCTTCAAAGGAGCGGCGAGGAAGACGTCGCGTAGGCCGGAGCCATCGAGGTTGCAGACCGCGACGCGCGGGTTCTTACCGTCCGAGATCGCGAGGTAGAGGGACTTCTGGTCGAGGCTGAGGGCGATGCCGTTGGGCCACTGGATTTCCTTTGTCACGAGCGAGACCTTACCGTCGGTCGCGAGCTTGTAGACACCGTGGTATTGGGTTTCAGACTTTTCGCCCTTGGGTAGGCCGTAGGGCGGGTCGGTGAAGTACACGGAGCCATCCTTGGCCACGGAGAGGTCGTTGGGGCTGTTGAAGCGGACGCCTTCGTGGTTCTTGGTCGCGAGCGGCTCGAACTTGCCGTCGCCACCCAGGCGCGCGACGCGTCGGGAGCCATGCTGGCAGAGGAGCATGCGGCCCTGGGCGTCGACGGAGAGGCCGTTGGAGCCCTGGTTCGCGGAAGGCGCGTCGGTGCCGCTGGGCTTCAGGAAGACGGAGGCCATCGCGTCTCCTTCGATCCACTGGTAGGCGACGTTGTTCGGCACATCGGAGAAGACGATGCGTCCCTTATACCATACGGGGCCTTCGGACCAAGAGTAGCCGCCATTCGAGATCGTCTCGATCTTGGCGTCGCCCGCGATCAACGCATCGAGCGCTGGGTCGAGTCTCTCGATGGATTGCTTCGGACCGTCGGCGGCGACGGCGGTGAGGACGGAAAGGAAGAAGGCGGGGAGGAACTTCATGGGTGAATCGGTAGGGTCTGTTTAGACGGAGGCAAACTAAAGGGTGGTGATAGCGGTTGGCGGTAAGCGGTTAGCGGTTGGGAATACTAGCAAGCAAGGGGAGGCCGGAAACCGGATGATTGGCTGGGGTCTGAGGTAGGGGCGCGACGGCGTCGCGTCCGTGGGTGGACTTATGAGACACCGATGGCTGAATCGATGACAGAGGGCTGAATCGATGGGAAAACCGAGAGTCATTTCAGGTGGCAGGTGGCAGCCCCGGGTGGCAGGTGGCAGGACATTACCTTTCTGTCCTCCGTCATCTGCCATCGATGCAGCCATCTAGCCCGTCCCAGGTGGCGGGTGGCGGGAAATCTGCCCTCTGTCATCGACTCAGCCATCCGTCATCTGTCATCAACGCTGCCCTCCCAAGTCTTGCCCTCTCTCCAAAACCCTCCTTCCTCACCTCTGTGAAAGCCCTGCTCCTTACCGAATATAAGAAGATGTCCTATGTGGACGTGGCCGATCCGGTCTGCGGCCCCGAAGACGTCCTGATCCAGGTTCGCGCCTGCGGGATCTGCGGTTCCGACATCCATGGCTATGACGGCTCCACGGGCCGTCGCATCCCTCCGTTGGTCATGGGCCACGAGGCCGCGGGCGTCATCACCGGCATCGGCGCCCAGGTGAAGGGTTTCGCCACGGGCGATCGCGTGACCTTTGATTCCACGGTCTTCTGCGGCGAGTGCGTCCACTGTCATCGTGGCGACGTGAACCTTTGCGATAACCGCCAGGTCCTCGGCGTCTCCTGCGGCGACTATCGCCGCCACGGCGCCTTCGCTGAATTCGTCACCGTCCCCGCCCGTATTCTCCATAAACTTCCCGCCGAACTCGGTTTCGCCGAAGCCGCGATGATCGAGGCCGTCTCGGTCGGCGTGCACGCCGTCCGCCTTACTCCGGTCGCTCCGGGCGACACCGCCGTCGTCGTGGGTACGGGTATGATTGGGCTCCTGACGCTGCAGGCCGCCAAGATCGCGGGTTTCGCGCAGGTCATCGCCGTCGATACCGAAGATTCGCGCCTCGCCGTCGCGATGGAACTCGGCGCCACGCATAGCTTCAATCCCAAGACCGGTGGCGACCTCACCGAGTTCGTCAAATCGCACACCAAAGGGCAGGGCGCCGACGCTGCGTTCGAGTGCGTCGGCCTCAACGCCACCGTGCTCTCCGCGATCCACGCCGTGCGCAAGGGCGGTACGGTGACGCTCGTCGGTAATCTTACGCCGAAGACCGAACTCCCGCTTCAGATTGTCGTCACCCGCCAGCTTCGCCTTCAGGGCTCCTGCGCCTCCGCCGGCGAGATCCCGCGCTGCATCGAGCTGCTCGCTACCAAGCAGATCAAGGTCGACAAGATCATCTCTGCGGTCGCGCCGCTGGCGCAGGGTGCCGACTGGTTTGCGAAGCTCTACGCCGGCGCTCCGGGCGTGATGAAAGTCATCCTCGCACCTCAAGTCTGACCAATAGAATCAATGGCTTTCTTCGATCTCACCGGCAAGGTCGCCTTCATCACCGGCACTAGCCGCGGCCTCGGCCAATACTTCGCCCGCGCGCTCGCGCAGGCCGGCGCCGACATCGCGATGTCGAGTCGCGACGCCTCCAAACTCGCCCCGTTTCGCAAGGAGATCGAAGCCCTCGGCCGCCGCACCTGCGGCGTGGACCTCGACGTCCGTGATCACGCCAGCATCCAGGCCGCCGTGGCTTCGGTGGAGAAGCAGATGGGACGCATTGACATCCTCGTGAACAATGCTGGCTGCAATGCGCGCAAGCCCGCCCTCGAGGTCACGTGGGAGGATTGGAACATGGTCCTCGATACGAATCTCCGCGGTACGTTCTTCACCTCACAGGCCGTCGCGCCGGGCATGATTGCCCGCGGCTATGGACGCATCGTGAACATCGGCTCCGTCACCTGCGTTGCTGGTTACGCGGGTCTCGCGCCCTATGGCGCCAGCCGCGGCGGCGTGAAGCAGCTCACCATGAGCCTCGCCGACGACTGGGGTCGCCACGGCGTCACCGTCAATTGCCTCGCCCCGGGTTGGTTCAAGACCGCCCAGAACGCCGTCCTCTACGAGAATCGCGAGTGGGTCGAATACCTCTGCGACCGCATTCCGCTCAAGCGCCCTGGCGCGCCCGACGACCTTGCTGGTCCAGTGGTTTTCCTGTCCTCGGAAGAAAGCCGCTACGTGACTGGACAAACCTTGTTGGTTGACGGGGGCATTAGCACGGGTGCTACTCGTGCCACGGTTACCCCGCCGAAATCCTGATCTTCCTGCGCCATGCTTTACGCCCTCCTCGCCATCGCCGTCCTGGTCCTGTTGGTGACCTGGCTGAAGCTTAATCCGTTCATCGCGCTGCTGATCAGCTCGCTGACGCTCGGGGCGATGGTCGTGGCCACGCAGGGCACGCTCACCATGACGGAGGTCCTCAAGGCCTTCCAGACGGGCTTCGGCAACACCTTAGCGGGGACTGGCGCGATCATCGTGCTGGGCGTCGTCTTTGGTAAACTCCTCGCCGAATCGGGCGGGGCAGGGGTGCTCGCCAAGCAGTTCATCCGCACGCTCGGGCCTTCGCGGATCGGCCTCTGCATCATCCTCCTCGCGCTCTGTGTGGGCATGACGACTTGGTTCGCCGTCGGCCTGCTCCTCATCCTGCCGATCGTCATCACCCTCGCCAAGGAAACCGGTAAACCCTTTCTGCTGTTGGTGCTGCCGTTGCTCTCGTTCCTGTCCGTCATGCACGGACTGATGCCACCGCACCCTGGGCCCGTTATCGCCATCGAGGCCCTGCATGCGGACATGGGTAAGGTCATCCTTTGGGCGCTCGTGCTGGGGATTCCCGTCGCCGCCATCGCCGGTCCGATCTTCGCGAAGATCGCCGTCAAGCGGGTCGAAGTCGCCACCCCCGAGTTCACGCCGTCGGTCTCCGCGAACCAGACCTTGCCGACGTTTGGTCTGACCATCTTTACCGTGCTATTGCCGGTGATACTTCTCTTGGGGGGCACGCTGGTCGAGCTCCTGCACGCCAAGGAAGCCCTCTGGGGCAAGGTCTGCCTCTTTGTCGGTCACCCCGTGATCGCCCTGCTTTTATCGGTGCTTTTCGCCATGTGGGCCTTTGGTAAGCGCTGCGGTCGCTCCCCCGTTGAGCTCCTGAAATTCTCCGAACAAAGCGTCTCCGGTATCGGCATGACGCTCATCCTCGTGGGCGCCGGCGGCGGCTTTGCGCTCGTCATGCGCACGGCCGGCGTGGACAAGGAACTTGCCGAATTGGCGGCCTCGGCGGGTCTGCCGTTATTGGTCTACGGTTGGCTTGTCTCGGCGTTCATTCGCGTCGCCACCGGCTCCGCGACCGTCGCGATCACCGTTGCCGCAGGCTTCATCGCACCGGTCCTGGCGGCGCATCCGGGCACCAGTCCCGAGCTCATGGTCATCTCCATCGGCTGCGGTTCGCTCTTCCTTTCGCACCTCAACGACAGCGGCTTCTGGATGGTCAAGGAATGCCTCGGACTCACCGTCGGTCAGACCCTGCGCACATGGACGATCACCGAGACCCTCATTGGTTTTTCTGGGCTAGGGATGGCATTATTGGCCGAGCAGGTGTTGAAGTTTTTCGGGTAGGATCGATCGCTGAGTCGATGACAGATGACAGAGGGCTGAATGGAGGACTGCATAGAGGACTGCATTGAGGGCTGAATGGAAAAGTCCCGCCACCTGACACCTGGGGCTGCCACCCGCCACCCGAAATGAATTCATAACACTCAAGGGGAGACCGGAGACCGGTATGGATGCTTCGGATATTAATGCACCCCAGCCAGTCATCCGGTTTCCGGTCTCCCTTTGAGCGTTGGTCCTCTGTCTCGGGTCGCCGGTCTTTTTCCATGCAGCCCTCCATTCAGTCCTCTATTCAGCCCTCTACTTTTCCCATCAATTCAGCCCTCGGTGCCTCCACCGTCCGTCCGCCCACGGACGCGACGCCGTCGCGCCCCTACCACCACGTTGTTGATCAGTTTCCTAACTTGTCGATTAAAGGGCATGTGAATAACTTTAAATGAGGCCTAATGAGGATTAAGTGACTGATTTACGGTTTTTTACGCAATTAAATGCGTAATTTAACACAATTTTAACAAATAAACTACAACCCCCATACCAAACGCTGTTTAACCCCTAGGGCAGCCTAAAAATCCCCAAATACGATTGTGCGGCTGGGGTCATTACCCCAATATTTTCGATACCCCCCATTGATGTCACTTCCCCGTGACCTCCCCAAATTTATTAAAATGAAAAGTTCGAAGCCCCGTCCCCTTTTTCCCCGCGCGTCCTTGATGGTCGCCGCCGCGCTCCTCGCCATGGGGACGCCTAAGGCCGCACGCGCCGCCAACTTCGCCTGGAACCAGACGAACCAGGACACCTATTCGTGGATTACCCCAGCCAACTGGACGGCCAACTCCGGTAATCCTGACGCCATCGGTGATGTCGCGAATCTCAACAACAACATCCTCGGGGATAACACGATTCTGCTGAACTCCAACGTCACTTTGTCGACGTTGAACATCGGCGATTCCGTGGGGGCGAACGTGTTCATCATCCAGGGTGGCATCATTGCGAATCCGAGCATCCTGTCGCTCTCGACGAATCAGTCGCTCACCACCGGCGTGGGGGCGATCGTACTCGATAACCTCGGTTCGGCGGCCGTTGCGATCAACAAGGCGGGGGCAGGTCAGGACGACATTCAGGCCCTAGTGTATTTCAACGACGCGCTGACGATTACATCGGCCACCGCCGCGGGTAGGATCACGCTTTCCGGCGGCCTCCGTTCCAACCAGTCGAACATCATCTTCGACGGCGCGGGCACGATCGAAATCAAGACCGGCTCGCTGATCACGGGCGGAACAGTCACGAAGAACGGCACGGGCACGCTCTTGTTCTCGATCGCGAACACCTACGGCGGTGCCACGATTATCAACGCCGGCACGCTCAAGGCGCAGGCTGGTAACGTGCTGCCGAACCGCTCGCCGTTAACGGTCGCCGCAGGTGCCACGTTCGACATCAACAACGCTGGTCAAGTCATCGGCTCGCTCTCTGGTTCTGGTTTTGTGCTGAACTCCACTGGCACCGCCGTCTCGACGCTCACCGTCGGTCGCGACGACACCAGCACCACCTTCGGCGGCAGGTTCTCCGCCACGGTCGACGCCCGCTGGCTCGCCATCACGAAGAACGGTGCCGGCACGTTCACGCTGAATCCTGCCGTCGCCAGCACGTACACTGGCACGACGCTCGTCACGGGCGGTTCGATCGTCCTCGACTTCGTCAACAGCGGCGCGCTGACCTCACTGCTGGGCGTCACTCCGTTGACGATCGCGGGCGGCGATTTCACGCTCAAGGGTCGCGCTGGACTCGCGGTCTCCCAGACGCTCGGTAACGTCGCCATCAACCAGGACGGCGGTAAAATCGCCGTCATCGCCGGCGACACGACGCTCACGAAGCTCATCCTTGGCACGCTCAGCTTCGGCACTGCCACGAACTCCGGCACGCTCCTGATTTCCGCTCCGGCGAACACCCAGATCACCACCACGACCGCGCGCCCCGCGGAACTGGTCTACGGCAACGGTCGCGCGGTCTTCACCGACGGCACGAACTTCGACTGGCTCACCACGGCTTCTACCGGCGCCCCTTTCACCCTTACCGGTCTCGTCTCCGCTTCGGCGATTTCCGTCACGGGCGGTTCGACCGCCTCTACGACGACGATCACGTTGCCGGCGCCGATTGCCGTCGCCACTTCCTCCACGACCGCGGCTTCGGCGATTGTCTCCACCGCCAATACCACCGGACTCGTCGTCGGCATGGGCGTGAGCGGCGCGGGGATCCCGGCCGGTGCCAGCATCGCCAGCATCAACCCTGGAGTGAGCTTCACGCTCACGGTCAACGCCACGGCGACCGGCACGGGACTCACGCTGAACGCGGGTGGCACTTCCGGCTTCGTCTCCGGCATGTATGTCACCGGTACGGGTATCCCGGCTAACGCGACTATCGCCTCAGTCACCAACGGCACGACCATGGTGATCAGCGCCGCCGCCACCGCGACGGGCACCGGCGTCACCATCGGCGCCGTCGGCTACCTGCCGCTGCCAAACAACGGCAGCTCAGTCGGCACGGTCAATTACTCGCTCAGCGCGAGCCAGACCCAGAATACCGCCGCCTCCGCGGTCGGTACGCTCAAGATTTCCAACCCGGCCGCTTCGCAGACGCTCAACCTCGCTACGTTCGACCTCGCCTTCGGCTCCACCACCGGCGGCCTGCTCGTCACCGGAACTAACGCCTTCACGATTTCCGGCACCACCGGCGGCCTCAAGGTCGGCTCCGGCGGCGGCGACCTGATCATCCAGAATTTCAACTCGGGCGGCCTGACCATCAGCGCGCCGATCAAAGACTTCACGGTCACCACTGCGGTCACTCGCTTGGTTACCGCGGGCACTGGCGTCACCACGCTGTCGGGCGCCAACACTTACACCGGTGACACGATGATCAACGGTGGCGTCCTCGTCTTTAGTAATACCGGCACTTCTGGGGCCGGCACGCTGGGTCTCGGTGTCGCCAAGCCGATTTACATCCGCGACGGCGCCACCCTCCGCTACACCGGCCCGAACACCGGCGTGCTCGCCAACGTCACCGCTCTCAACAGCCACTCGATCTGGTTGCCGGGTGGTAATGCGATTATCGATATCCCGGCGGTCGCGAACAACCTGACCATGGCTAGTATCATCGGCGGGGCTGGTGGCTTTACTAAGACCGGCACAGGTAACCTCACGCTCACAGGTGGGAACACCTTCACCGGACCGCTCATCATTGCGGCGGGTAAGCTCCTCAGCGGCAGCGGCATCATCCCTGACACTGTCCCGGTTATCATCAACGCTGGCGCGACCTGGGAGGTCTCCGATAGCGATTCGTTCGGTTCCTTGTCCGGCGCGGGTACGCTCGCCGTCAACTCGGGCTCGCAGCGCAATCCCGGCCTCGGCGCGGATAACAGCAACACGACGTTCTCCGGTGCGTTGACCAACATCGGCAGTCGCGCCGATCATCATATCTCAAAGCGCGGCTCAGGCGTCCTCACGATGGACATGCCGGTCGTCTCCAACTGGTCCGGCGGCAATACCTACCTCGACGCGGGCGTGATCCGGATTGCGACGGGCAGGGGACAGCAGTTCAATACTGGCTCCACCCTCGTGGTGAACAACGCCGCGCAGTCCGCAGTCTTTGACCTCAACGGCAGCGCGCAGACCTTCGCCGCCCTCAATTTCTATAACACCGTTTCGAACATCAACGCCCAGGGCCTCGTACTCCTTGGCAATGGCGGCACGCTGACGATTAACGGTAATATCACCGTCAACGCCCATAATAATGGCGGCACTCAGGCGGCGGGCATCACCGGTGCGGCCGGTTCCGTCCTCTCGTTCGGCGGTGGCCAGCGCACCATCACCGTTTTTAAGAGCCTTAATCTCGCCCCCGGCGAGGCCGAGCTCGTCATCGACGCGGCGATCTCCGGCGGCGGTATCGGCGGCGGCTGGATCAAGTCGGGTGGCGGCACCCTCCGTGTCATGGGGCAGAGCCTGCTCAACGGCACGGTCGTGAATCGCTTCGACGCGGGCCTTACTCTATTAGACTACACCACGGCGGCCAATAATTCGGTCACGGATCGTATTAACCCTCTGGGCATTATGGACTTGCGTGGGGGCAGTGTCTCTCTGCTGGGTAGTTCCACCCTGGATGTCGTCCAGAACGTCGCCGGCCTCATCCTGCCCGCCGCGGCTGCCGGAAATACCGGTGCCTACTCGTCCATCGATCTCTACTCGGCTGGCGGTCGCAACCTTGTTCTGAATCTCGGCCCAATCACCCAGCGCCTCGCGGGCACGGTCCGCTTCACGCTGCCGTCGGGTACCCAGAGCTCGGTCAACGGTATCACCACCTCCACCGCGAACGATCTCTTTACCGGCCTCGTCGGCACCCTCGGGGCCGCCCTGACGGTCACGGACGGCTCCGGTAGCACGAACTTCGCCACCCGCGTCGGTACGAACATCGTCCCCGTGACCGCGGTCAACCGCGATACGCTCTCGGGCGTGCTCAACGGTGAGAATATCACCGACACCAGCGGTTACGCTGGCTCGCTACTCAACGTCGTCTCGCCGATGACGCTGCGCTTCAATGCCACTGGCTCTTCCGTCGTCTCCATCCCTGATGGTGGCCTGCTTAAGATCATCTCGGGCGGTATCCTGCAGACCGCCTCCGCCGCGACTACGGTCACCACCCTCGCCGCCGGCGCCACGACTCTCGGTTCGGCCACCGTCGACGTCACCAGCACCGCCGGTCTCATGGTCGGCGCCCTCGTCACCGGCACGGGCATCCCTTCCGGGACCACCGTCGCCAGCATCGATTCCGCTACCCGCTTCACGCTCACCTCCGCCGCCACGGCGTCCAACACCGGCCTAGCCGATATCAAGGCTGGCTCCCTCACCGTCATCCAGGGCGGCACGCTCCGTTCGCCGACCCGCGAGATCATCGTCAACAACGACAATACCTCCTGGTATCCCAAGGTCGCCGGTGACTTTAATTCAAGCTACCCGACCAAGCGCCTGCTCATCACGTCGCAGATCGACGGTCTGCAGGGTATCACCAAGACTGGTAACGGCATGCTCTCGCTCCGCGCGGGTGCCCAGGCCAACGACTTCTCCGGCCTGATTCAGCTCCAGGGAGGCGTCATCGAGCTCGCCCGCACTGGCCGCGGTTCGTTCGCTATCGGCGATTTCGCGCCCATCGCGTTCTCTAACCAGGACTTCTCCGTCCTCCGTCTCCGCTCCGACGGCATCACCGTCACCGCTCCGACCGGTTCGACCGCCCTCGGTTCCCCGGTCGTCAAGGTCGATAGCACCTACGGCCTCAACGTCGGCATGCTCCTGAGCGGTTCGGGTATCTATAATGGAGTGACTGTCGCCGCCCTCAACTTCGGCGGCAATTTCACCACCGCCCCGGCGGTCGCGCTCACTGGAGCCGTCACCACTGTTGGCTCCTCCACCATCACCGTCGCCGACACGACCGGTCTCGTGGTCGGCCAGCCGGTCACCGGCTCGGGTATCCCGCTTAACTCCTACATCGCCAGCATCACGAACGGCACGAGCTTCACGCTGAACGCCAACGCCACGGCCGCGGCCACCGTCAACCTCGCCGTCGCGGCGGTCACCGCCGTCACCACCTCAGTCAATCACGGCATCAAGACGGGCGAGACCATCGCAATCTCAGGTTCGAGCGCCGGCCTTGACGGTAACGTCATCGTCACGGTCGATCCGTTCGACGCCAAGCGTTTCGTCTTCACCGCCGTGCCGACCAACGCCAGCGGCACCCTGAGCATCGACGAGGGTAAGCGCTTCGTCATGACCCAGGCGTCCTTCCAGGACACCGTGGGCGTCACTTCCATCTCCGCCGCCGGTACCTACGGCGAGACCGTGGGCTATATCTCGGGCGGTAATCGCCAGACCAATGCCAATTACAACCTGATCGACATCGGCCTGGGCGCCACGCTCACGATCAACCAGACCGTCTCCAGTAATTTCAACGGTGAGTTCATGGGCTTGGGCAACGTCCGCGTCATCGGTAACGCTACCCTGGGTATCACCAATGCCAACCGTACTTTCGGTAACCTGATTATCGACTCTGGCACGGTGCTCGTCAGCGGCGCTGGCCAGCGTCTTTACTTCTCTCCGTCGGCCATCAACCTGCCGTCAATCTATATCAACCGTTACGGCAACCTGTACGTCAACCGTACGTTCAATACGACCCAGGACCAGATCAACGACACCATCGACGTCCGCCTGAACTCGGCGGCTGGCACCCGCGCCGACATCGTCACGGGTTCGAACTATTCTGATACGCGACCGCTAGGCTTCTATTTCTTCAATACCCAGGGTGATTATGGTTCTACCGAGTCGATCAACGGGCTCTACTTCGATTCCGGCACGAGTTACATCGGCGGCTACGTCGCCGGCAATAACCGTCAAAATCTCAGCGTCTCGGGCTTCGCCCGCGCCAACTTCGCGACGGGTAACGTCCGCGGCCGTTCCCTCGGCAGCGCGACCACCACGGGTAATGCCACGCGCTGGCTCGCCCGTACGGCGGGCGACTTGAGCTTCGTCGCCTCCCTCATTGGCGGTGCCGGCACCGACCTCACCCTAGCCGGTGGCTCCACCACGCTCGGTAGCAACATCGTCGGCGTCACCTCGACGGCTGGCCTTTCGCTCGGCATGCTCGTCGTCGGTACGGGTATCCCCGCCGGTGCCCTCATCACTGAGCTCACCGACGCGACCAGCTTTAAGATCGGCGTCAACGCGACGGCCACGACAACCGCCCAAACGCCCACCGCCTATGCCCTGAATAAGAGCATCACCCCTTGGTTCGTCGGCGAGTCCGGACCGGCTGCCGCCAACGAGTTCTCCTCCGAAGCCAACATGGGCAACTCGTTGGTGACGTATGTCAGCGGTATTGGTCTGCGTGCCCTTGATTTCGCGACCGATTACTCCACCTTCGCCACCACCGTCAACCCGACGGACAATATCCGCGAAGTGCTCACAGGTAGCCTCGCGGTCGCCGGAAGTAAGACCGTCAACGCCGTTGTGCTCCACTCTGGTCTCGTGGACGCCACGACGGGCAATGTCTCCGTCACCGGCCCGGGCGCGGGCGGTATTCTCACCGTCGGTAGCGGCGCGTTCGTCTTCACGCTCAATCCGCTCGCGACCAACGGCACGGTCAATGAACTCACCCTTGGCGGCTTCGATGCCGGCATCCAGCTCAGCGGTTCCGTCAACGAATACCTCTTCCATGTGATGAACCCGGGGTCCTCCGCGTTCGCCCCGCGTCTCCTCGCCACGATCTCCTCGCCGCTCAATACCAACGGCTACATCACCAAGTCCGGACGCGGCACGCTCGTGCTCTCCGGAACGAATCTCGCCGGCGGCGGCGTGAAGACGGCTTCGCCTCTCACCTATTGGGGTACGACGATCAACGAAGGTACGCTCAGCATCTCCTCGCTCGCCAATATCGGTGGCTCCACGGGTAACCTCACCCTCGCCGGTGGCACGCTCCTCCTAGGACCAGGCTTCGCTGACGATGTCTCTTCCCGCGTCGTGACCCTGCTTTCCGCGGGCGGAACCTTCGACGTCGGCGCCAATGACCTCACCTTCGCCAACGCGATCGGCGGTGCCGCGGGTACCAGCATCGGTGGCATCACCAAGGCCGGCTCGGGTTCACTGACCCTCGCCGCGACCAACACCTTCCTCGGTTCCACCACGGTCGCCAACGGCAAGCTCGTCATCGCGGGCGGCGCCAATAATCGCCTGCCTTCCGCCGCTGAACTCTTCATCGGCAGCGGCGCCACCGGCGGCGTCCTCCAGCTCGGCAATGCCGGCGGAGCCACCGACCAGACCGTCTCCTCGCTCTCCGGCGTCACCGGCGTGCTCGCGGCGGACATCACCATCGTCAATCCAGGTGCAGCTTACACCACGGCCCCAATTGTGGCCTTCGATGCCATCGGCGGACTCATGGGCGCGCAGGGTGCTCAGGCCTACGCCACGGTCGTCAACGGTATCATCACTGGCCTCACGTTCACCGACGCCGGTAATTATCGCCCGGGCTTCGCTCCGATCGTCACCCTCAGCGGCGGCGGCGGTAACTCCGCTTCGATCATCGTCCGTGCCCTCGGTACCGTCAGCAGCAACGCCATCGTCGGCGGTTCTTCCGTGATCTCGAACCTCACGGTCGACCAGGACATCGGTACGATTTACAACGGCGCCATCGGTGGCGTCGGTGCTAATCAGAACAACCTCGGCCTCATCAAGTCGGGCGTCGGCGCCCTGACGCTCTCGGGCTCGGTTCTCTCCTACGTCGGCCAGACCACCGTCACCGGCGGTCGCCTCAGCATCACCGGTGGCCAGTCCGCGCCCCTGCAGACCTCTTCCGTCAAGGTCACGACCGGCGCGATCCTCAATCTTAACAACACCGTCGGCCAGACGATCGACCTCGGCTCCGGCTCGCTCAATCTCGGCGCAGGCACCGCAGGTTCCGCCTCCCTCGGCCTCGATGTCGGTTCCCTCACGACTTTCGACCGCATCGTCACGACGGGTGCGGCCACCGCCGCCAACAAGGTCATCGTCAACCTGACCGGTCTCCCCGGCCTCGCCGCCGGCACGTATGATCTCTTCACCGCTGGTAGCGGCCTCAATGGCACTTCGTTCTCGATCGGTGACCTGAAGACCTTCGGCGGTTTCACCTTCGGCCTTACCCAGACGGACACTGCGGTCACGCTGACGACGACGGCGCTCCCGACCAACCTCTACTGGCGCGTCGGTGCCGACGTGAGCTGGTCCTCGCTCAACTACGCCAACTACGACACCAACTTCTCGACCGATTCCGCCGGCACGACGAACGCCAAGGGCTTCCCCGGTATCGCGAACAAGCTTATCTTCAGCGCCACGCCGGGCGCGGCCACTACGGCCTACGTCACCACGCTCGACGGTAATTTCACCGTCGGTAGCCTACAGTTTACCTCGACGCCGACCGGCATCACCAGCGTCACCATCGCGCAGGGTGGCCCGGAGCTCACCACGGCCCTGACCATTTCCCCCGCCAGCGCGGCGGACGGTATCACCATCGACGACAACGCCGGTGCGATCCTCTTCAGCGCGCCGCTCATCCTCGGTGCTTCCCAGACCTGGGCCATCGCGGGTACCGGTGCCAACGGCTCCACCCTCTCGGTTTCCGGCGCGATCTCTGGCACGGCGGGCAAGAATCTCACCATCGCTGGCCTGCCTGGCGCGATCGTCAACTTCTCGGGCCTCAACACGTACGCCGGTAGCACGACCTTCCCCGGCCTGACGCTCCTCGCCGGTGCGACGAATACCTTCAGCCCGAATTCCTCCTACATCCTGTCCGCCCAGAGTGGCACGGACGCGATCCTCCGCCTCAATGGCTTCGGCAGCATCATCGGCTCCCTCGCCGGCACCGGTTTCGTCGAGAACTCCAACGCGCTCACTGCCACCATCCTCACGGTCGGTAAGGACAACACTAGCACCAACTTTGCCGGCACAATCCGCGACGGCGGCATCACCGCCCTCGGCCTGACCAAGATCGGTAACGGCGCCCTAACGCTTTCCGGCGTCAACAGCTATACTGGCAACACCCTGGTCAACGGCGGCTCGCTGAACTTCACGGGCATCTACGTCGGCGCGGCTTCCACTTCCTTCATCGATTTCGGCACCAGCCCTTATCAGTCCACCGTCAACGTCACCGGCGACATCGACGTCTTCTCGATGCGCGGCGCCCAGGCGGTCGGCGCGGTCTCCGTCTATAACCAGACGGCCGGCACGGTCCGACTCTTCACGACGCAAAACGGCGGCAACCAGTACATCGCCCGTATCGGCTACGGTGCCTTCAATCTCACTGGCGGCACCTACCAGATGTCGCCCGGCAGCGGCACGCCGCGCTTCAACCTGAACGAGAACTCCGCCACCGCGGTCGGCGTCGGTTACGTCGGCGGCACGGGCGTGCTCAATAATAGCAACGCCGGCAACGATTGGTTCATCCTAGGTTACCAGGGGCTCGCGCAGTTCACGGTGGGGCAGGGCGGTTTCGTCAACCGCCAGAATTCTGTCGGTCAGATCGGCCTCGTCCTCGGCGGTACGGGTACGCAAGGCACCCTGAACATCGCCGGCGGCACGTTCGACTTCGGTGGCAGCAATCTGCGCTGGGGTAACGGCGGTATCACCAGCTCGACTTCGACCTTCAACGTCACCGCCGGGACGGTGCTCATCGGCAATAACGCCTCGGTCAATATGACGGCTGGTCGCGGCAACCTGGGTTACAACAATTTCGCGGGGGGCACGATCAAGGCCAACGCGGCCATGACGCAGGGCTTCCTGCCCTCACTCCTCGGCAATACCGGCGGCGCGATGCTGACCGCGGATAACCGCGTCATGACCCCCTACGGCGTCTGGACGAACACCCTCTACGGCGCGATTGATAACGGTGCGCTCGGCGCCTCCGCCAACGGCGCGCTGACCATCGACACCAACGGATTCCCGGTCTCCCTCCCCGGACTCACCGCCGCGACGGGCACGGGTGTGACCCAGACTGATTTCACCGTCACTGGCGGCACCGGCTACATCGGCGCCCCGCTCGTCACCTTCAGCAGCGCTGGCCTCGTCCCCGGTGGCGCCCCGGCTTCCGGCTACGCCGTCATCAGCGGTGGTCAGGTCACGGGCATCGTCATCACCAGCCCTGGCACCTATGTGGCTGGCACCGTCCCGACCGTCACCCTCACGGGTGGTGGCGGCACCGGTGCGTCCGTCGCCGTCGGCGCCCTCAATACGGCGAACACCGCCGGTCGCCTCATCAAGAACGGCCTCGGCATCCTGTCCTTCAGCGGCGTCAACACCTTCGGCACTGCGATCACCGTCAACGCGGGCACGGTCGCCATCGCCGCGGGCGGCGCGCTCAACGCATCGACCCTCGATACCTATAAAGCCGGTCGCTTCCTCGTCGTCGCCGGCACCGGCGCGATCGTCGGCAACACCGTCGCCTCGCTCGCCAAGATCGACCGCTTCACCAACGCCGCCAGCACGGGCGCCGTCGCGGTCTCGCCGCTCACGGCGGCCTCCGATGTCAATCTCTCCAAGTCCGGCTTTAACCTGACGGGCATGGCCCTCGGTGCGGGCATGGGTGACGTCACCTACACGGGCGCCTTCACTCCGGGCGTCGCTGGCGTCTACCGCCTCGGCGGCGGCGGTAATACCCTGAATTTCGCCTCCGCCATCGGCGGCAGTTACGAGAACCGCGTCGACATCGTCGGCACCTCGGTCGCGTTCTCTGGCACGAATACCTTCAAGGGTGGCCTCGTCCTGAACGCCGGTGGCGTGCTCCAAGTCCAGTCGGGTAGCGTCACGGCCGGTTACGGCGCCAACGCGGGCGGTCTGACGGTTCTTGGCGGTACCATCCGCTGGGCCACCGGCTCGACGGTCGACATCACTTCCGGCTCCGGCGCCATCGGCGGCGGCCTCACCATGGTCGGCACCTCGGTGTTCGACACTAACGGCAACAATGTCGAGCTGGCTGGTTCGCTCGGTAACCGCGCCGCCACGGGCGGCAGCCGCGAAGGCCTCTCGGGCGGGCTCACCAAGATGGGTAATGGTATCCTCGCCCTGAGCGCGGCCAACACCTTCACCGGCGCCACCACCGTCATCGACGGATCGATCCTGCTCAAGCACTCCAACGCGCTCGCCCTGAGCTCGATCAACTTCACGAACGTCATGAACGCGGGCAGCGTCGTCTTCGACTCGAGCGTCACTTCCAACACCTTCACGATTGGTGGCCTCTCCGGCACCCCAATCAACATGGTCCTGGCGAATAATGCCAGCACCCCAATCACCCTGCGTATCGGCAACGGCGGTCAGAACACGACCTACGGCGCGGTCTTCTCCGGCGCCGGCAGCCTCGTCAAGGTCGGCTCAGGCACGCTCAATCTCAATGCGGTCAACCAGACCTACACCGGTTCCACGACGATCATCGCCGGAGCGCCTGGCGTGACGGGCGGCTCGCCCAACAAGATCAGCACGCTGCAGCTCACCTTCGGCACGACCGATCCGGGCAACATCCGTAACATCCTGCCGACGACGACCGCCCTCCGTTTCGGCGGCGCCTCCGCTCCGCAGATTGGCACGCAGCTTTCCGACCTCCAACTCGCCAACGTCGGCAACGGCAGCGGTCGCCTCCTCCTTACCGCGGCCGGCGCCAACACCCAGGCCGTCGCCAGCACGACCGTCGGCACGGGCGCTTCGGACATCGTCCTCACCAGTGCGACGACCAACAACCTTCTGCTCAACCTTGGCGCGATCACCCGTAATGCGGGCGGCACGCTCTTCGTCGGCCTGCCCGCCAATGCCGCCTCCGCCACGAACGGCGTCCTGACGTCTTCGGGCGTCGCCGGTGCCCTCCTGACCGATGCCAACGGCACAGTCTACTCCTTCCTCGGTTCCGCGGGTAACAACGCCACCGACTTCACTGCTAAGAACGCCGGCGG
>JBEEKW010000013.1:0-38436 GCA_041168485.1 Verrucomicrobiota bacterium | reverse complement strand
GCCTTCCACGGTCTTGGCGCGGTCGAGGGTGCCCCAGCCTTCGCGGCCGGAAGCGTAGATGATCGGGAAATCGAGGGCGGACTCCGGGGCGTCGAGGGCGACGAGCAAGTCGAAGACTTCGTCGACGACTGCATCCGGGCGAGCGGAAGACTTATCGATCTTATTGATGACGACGATGGGCTTGAGGCCGAGGGCAAGCGCCTTGGAAAGCACGAAGCGGGTCTGAGGCATCGGGCCTTCGAAGGAGTCGACGACGAGGAGGCAACCGTCAGCCATATTGAGCACGCGTTCGACTTCGCCGCCGAAGTCGGCGTGGCCTGGGGTGTCGATCAGGTTGATCTTATATTCCTTCTGGTCGCGAGGGTCGGTCCACTTGATCGCGCAGTTCTTAGCGGTGATCGTGATGCCGCGTTCGCGCTCGAGGTCGCCCGAGTCCATGATCAGTCCGTGCTGGCCGCCGGCGAGCTTGTCGAGGTCCTCGGCACGGAACATGCCGGACTGGTAGAGAAGTCGGTCGGTCAGGGTCGTTTTGCCATGGTCGACGTGAGCAATGACTGCGATGTTACGGAGATTCATCTGTAAAGGCCTTACGCATAGGAAAATAGGCCCTTGTGCAAGGGGAATAAGCCACCGTTACCCAATTATTGCGGGTTTCTGGGCACCCAACGGGGGAGAGCCGCCTTAGGCCAGCCCGTCGCGCTCCAAAAGGGCCTCTGGATCGAGGTCCCTGCCCATGAAGTCCCGAAAGAGTGTCTCGGCCGGCTCGGAATTACCCTTGGACAGCACCTTAGCCCTCAGTTCCCGCCCTACCTGGGGGTTCAGGACCCCCTCCTTGAGGAAGCGGGTGAAGGCGTCGGCCTCGAGGGCTTCGGCCCATTTGTAAGAATAATATCCTGCTGCGTAGCCCGTGGCGTCCGAGAAGAGGTGGTTGAATCGGCGGGTCATGGCCGGGCCCCGGCGGGTCGTCCGGGCCTGCCAGTCGGCGAAGTCCTCGTTCCAATGGGCGTCAAGGTCGCGGCCGCGGAGCTCCTCGGCGCGGATGTGCAGGTCGAG
Source organism: Verrucomicrobiota bacterium (assembly GCA_041168485.1). GTDB lineage: Bacteria > Verrucomicrobiota > Verrucomicrobiia > Opitutales > UBA953 > UBA953. The sequence continues at coordinate 37,383 of JBEEKW010000013.1, read as the reverse complement.
GTCGAGTTTGGAGAAGGCGAGCTGGCGCATGCAGGTCGAGGCGGCGCGGAAGTTGGCGGCGGCATCGAGCTTGGCCAGGAGGTCGGATGGCAGCGGAGCGCCGGTCTCGTGGTGACGAGCAAAGACGGCGAGAGACTCTTCCTCCCAGCACCAGTTCTCCAAGATCTGCGAAGGCAGTTCGACGAAATCCCAGGCGACGCGGACGCCGGAGAGGGATTCGACTTCGACCTCGCTGAGGAGGTGATGGAGCAGGTGACCGAACTCGTGGAAGACCGTGGTGACTTCGTCGTGGTTAAGCAGCGCCTCCTTGCCGGCGACGGGTGGCGTGAAGTTGCCGCACATCAGACCGAGGTGCGGAGCGAACGAGCCGTCCGGACGCGGTCCGCCAGTGCGGAAGAAATTCATCCAAGCCCCTCCCCTTTTCGATTCACGCGGGAACCAGTCGGTGTAGAAAGAGCCCAGCAGACGGCCTCCATCGCGCACTTCGTAGAAACGGACTTCAGGATGCCAGACGCAGATCGGCGCGCCTTCGACGCGCGGTTCGGCGGCGCGGACGACGGTCTTCGCGCCAGTGGACTGGTCGACGTGATAGGTGTCGCGGGCGACGACCTGGATCCCGAACAGACCGCCGAAGAGACGGAACATGCCGGCGATCACGCCGTCGACCGCGAACCACGGACGCAGGGCTTCGTCATCAAAATCATATTTCTCGCGACGCATCTTCTCGGACCAGTAACCGAATTCCCACGGATGGAGCGAACGGAGCACATCGCCGGCCTTGGCCGCGCGGTATTGTTCGAGCTCAACGCCTTCGGCCTGAAATTTCGGGCGGATGCGTAGGCCGATATTCTCGATGAACTTCAGAGCCGTGTCGCCCGTGCGGGCCATGCGGCGGGCCGTGGTGAAATCGGCGAAGTGCTTCTTACCCAGCAGGCGGGCCTTTTCGTGACGCAGGGCCAGGATCTCGCCGACCAGCGCAGTATTATCCCAGGCGTCCTTCAGGCCGACCTGACCGAGGCCTTCCCAACACTGGCGACGTAGGTCTTCATCATCGGCGTATTGCAGCACCGGCATGACCGAGGGGGACTGTAACGTAATACGCCAGGCTTCCGGACGGCCCTTGGCAGTCGCAGACTGCTTGGCCGCCGCGAGAGCGCCGGCCGGCAGACCAGCGAGGCGTTTCTCGTCGTCGATGAAGAGTTCCCACGCGTTAGTGGAATCCAGGACATTCTCGGAATACTTCTGCGTCTTCTCCGCGAGTTGCGCGTTGAGGATCGCCAGGCGCGTCTTCCCTTCCGTCGGCAGATCCGCTCCGTTCTCTTCGAAGTCGGCCATCGTCTCCTCGAGGAAACGGCGGCGCACTCCCGTGAGCGCCTTGGCGTCGGCGGTGGCGGCGTAGGCCTTGAAAACCGCCCAGAGTTCTGGATCGAGCGTCAGCGACGTGAAGAACGCCGTGACCTCGGGCATCATCGCGTTGTAGGCCTTGCGGAGTTCGGGCGAGTTCAGGACCGAATCGAGGTGCGAGACTAGACCCCAGGAGCGGGAGAGTTCCTTGGTCGTGGCCTCGAAGCCCAGCAACACCTGGGCGTAGGTCAGGTCGGTACCCTTCGTGTGCTTGAACGCGTCGACGTTGGCGCGGGCGCGGCGCAGGGCCTCGCGGATATCCGGCTCGACGTGTTCGGGCTTCAGGCTGCTCCAGTCGAAAAGGAACTCGTCGGCAAGGAAGGGGTGCACGCCTTCACCTTGCGGGAACAGAGGCCAATTTCAAGGCAACCCTGTGCCCTAAAAGCAGCGAGGGCTTGCGGGGCGGCCTTGGCGGTCACACTTTGAGGCATGAGCAAGTTGGAGGCAGTGCCCGTCACCGGCATCGAGGTCATTCCCGTCAAGGGAGGCACCGCCGTATTCCTCGTGACCGCCGCGAAGACAATGGTCATCCAGGTCGATCCTTCCGTCGGCGAGGCCCTGCAGGGTGCCTTGGACGGCCGCGTGCCCGACCGCCCGCAGTCCCACGACCTCATGCTCCATCTCCTCCTCGGCCTGGACGCCGGGGTGGTACACGTCGCCATCGTCGACGTAAAAGACGGCGTCTTTTTCGCCCGCATCCTACTCGGGCAAGAAGGGCCCGTTGCGCGCAAGATTGCCGAAGTCGACGCCCGCCCTAGCGACGCCCTCGTGCTTGCCGTGAAGGCCAAGCGCCCAGTGTTCATCGCCAAGGCCGTCTTGGACGGCTGCGACGACATGGCGGAAATGCTCGCGCGCTTGCGCAAGCAGGCGTGAGCGGCCCCCTGCCAGTCCCCGTCGTCGCCGGCACGCGCCCTTCGGTGCTCGCGCCGATGCAGGACGTCACCACCACCGGCTTCATGCGCGTCATTGGCCGACGCGGCGCGCCGGACTGGTTCGTGACCGAATATTTCCGCGTCCACGAGAGCTCGACACCCGAGAAGCATATCGTCGACTCCGTCGTCAACCACGGGACCGGCCGACCGGTCTTCGCGCAGCTCATCGGCGAGGACACCCCGCACATGCTCCGTACCATCCGCGAGCTGGGGAAGCTACCCATCGCTGGTATCGACCTTAACATGGGCTGCCCCGCGCCTAAGGTGTATCGCAAGAACGTCGGCGGCGGCCTTCTGCGCGACCCCGCCAAGATCGACGAACTCATTGGGGCCATGCGGCAGGAGATTCCCGGAGTCTTCACCGTCAAGATGCGCATCGGTTTCGATGGACAGGAACGCTTCGACGAGATCCTCGCCATTGTCGCTAAGCATCAGGTCGACCTCCTCACCGTGCACGGCCGCACCGTCAAAGGACTCTATTGGTCAGAAGTCGATTACGTCGCCATCGCCAAGGCCGTGGCAGCCGTACCCTGCCCCGTCATCGCCAACGGTGACGTCACCTCGGCCGCCAAGGCTCAGCGCCTGATTGCGGAGACCAAGGCCTACGGCATGATGATGGGCCGCCACGCCATCCGGAACCCGTGGATCTTTCGCCAGTGGCGCGAAGTTCAACAGGGCCAGACGCCGTTCGTGCCCACGCTCACCGACGTGCGGACCTATATCCAGGAGCTCGCCGACGAGTGCTGCGACGCCGCCAAGGCCACGGACAAGCAGGCCGGACGACTCAAGAAGTTCCTCAACTTCGTCGGAGTTGCCGTGGATACTGAAGGCAAGTTCCTGCACGACATGCGCCGGACCGACAACCTACCGGACCTCTTGAAGTGCTGTGACACGCACCTACTGGGAGCGCGGGCAAGCGAAGCCTACCCTGACGAACCGCACCGCGGGCTCATCGCGCGGCCCACGCGCGAGACCCAGCAGGGCTGCGCGCTCTGAACTCAGCCCTCGCGCACACCAGCGCGGATGCGACGGTCACGGGCGAGCACGAAGAGTAGCGGGCCGCCGATGACCAGCAGCGACCATAGGCCCAGTGCCAGCGCCCAGAACGTGCCGAGACTACAAAAGCAGGACTGCTTGCGACGCAGGACGAAATACCAAGGCAGGCAGAGGGCCAGGCCCACCGCGGAGCCCGCGATGTTCTTGCCCACGAAGCGTTCGACCGCATCGGCCTGACCGCGCGAACGGTGCAGCAGGATCGGCGTCCAGATCAGCCATGATAGCACCCAGACCGCCAAGGCGCCGATCAGGTATGGCGCAGAGTCAAAACCCTTTGGGTCGGCCTGAGCCGAAAGATAGTAGAGGTCCACCGACGCTAAAAATGGGATCGCGATGAACAGCCCGCCGAGGAAGGCCGCGGCGATGACTCTGGGCCCGAGCGGGGTCTTGCCGCCTGTCGAAGGAGCGACCGGCAAAGGCAGGAGTAACAGGCAGGATTGCAGCAGCGCGAAACCCCAGAGCAGGAGGACCCATAACCAGTCTTTACCGGAGGCCTCGAAGACACCGGCGCCCAGCAAGGATTTTAGCGTCAGCGAGCTGCCATCCCAACCCACGAGGGCGACGACCAACATCATCATGAAATTAAACGCGAAGGCCAGCAGCACGGATAGGGCCAGGATACGAACAAAGACGGAGGACATAGGTGGGGTACCCGAAGCCTATCCCAACGGTCCGATTAGCCAAGGAAAAGCCCTGGATGGCGACCGCCCCTTGACTCCGGCCGAATGCCCCTAAACTTGTAGGCATGATCAACCTCACCGAAGCCGCTGCCCAGCAGATCCAGGTGCTGCAGAAAGCCCAGGCCAACCCGGAGTCCATCCTCCGCGTCCTCGTGGAGACCGGCGGCTGTTCCGGCTTCGAATACGGCATGGCCTTCGACGTGCGTAAGGACGACGACCTCGAGTTCGAGAGCCAAGGCATGAAAATCCTCATCGATCCCACCAGCCACGCGTACCTCGACGGTTCGACCGTGCATTTCGACGACGGCCTGCACGGCAAGGGCTTCGAAGTCCGTAACCCCAACGCTGCCAGCACTTGCGGCTGTGGCAAATCCTTCAGCTAAGCCATGAACACGAAAACCTGGTTCCTCGCCGCCGGCGTCGTCGTCCTCGCCGCCCTCACCTTCACCCTCTCCGCCGCCAGCAACAAGAAGGCAGCGGCCACTCCCTCTCCCGAAACCAAGCCCATGAAAGAATCTGCCAAAGCCAAAGTCCCCCAGGTGCTCGTCACGCTCGACGACGGCAAGGGCGGGATTGGTAAACCCACGCTCGTCGACAAGGTCGTAAAGACCGACGCCGAGTGGGCCGCGATGCTCACGCCGGAGCAATACCGGGTCACGCGCGCCAAGGGCACCGAGCGTCCGTTCTGCGGCACCTTGCTCGACAACAAGAAGAGCGGGACCTACCACTGCCTCTGCTGCGACCTGCCCCTGTTCTCCTCCAACTCCAAGTTCGATTCCGGCACTGGCTGGCCGAGCTTCTTCAAAGGCGTCTCTAAGGAGAACATCGCCACCATCACCGACAATAGCCACGGCATGAGCCGCACCGAGATCCTGTGCGCGCGGTGCGACTGCCACCTCGGCCACGTGTTCGAGGACGGTCCGGCCCCGACCGGCCTGCGCTACTGCCTCAACTCCGAGTCCCTCAAGTTCAAGGAACTCAAGGACACGCCGGAGAAGAAGTAACTTACTTCTTCTTCGCCTTCGACTTAGAGGCCGCCTTCTTCACTGGGGCGGCCTTCTTCTTGGCTACGACCTTGACCGGCTTCTTCTTCGCGACGGGCTTGGCGGCCTTCTTTGGGAGAGGCTTCTTCGCCGCGACCTTGGCCTTCTTTACGACCGGCTTAGATTTCGGAGCAGCCTTCTTCGCCTTAGTAGGCTTGGCGGCTTTCTTGACCACCGGCTTAGCCTTCGCCTTAGGGGCGACGACCTTGGCGACGTGGACCTTCGCCAGGCGCTTGGCCAAGGCGGGTTCGACGTAAGGTGCGGGTGCCTTCGGGCGCTGGTCGACGGGACCCTTCACGGCGGCCCAAAGCTTATCGCGGAATTCCTGGATGCCTTCCTGCGAGTAGCAAGAGATCGGGATAACCATGTCCTTCACGCGCTCCTGGAATTTCTTGAGCTTCGCGGCGGCGGCTGGGAGATCCATCTTATTGGCCACGATGATGCGCGGCTTCGCGGCGAGGATCGGCGAATAGAGACGGAGTTCGCGTTCGAGGATGCGATGGTCATCCCACGGCTCGCGATTCTCGCTACCAGCCATATCGATGATGAAGACCAGCAGCGAGCAACGCTCGACGTGGCGGAGGAACTGGTGGCCCAGGCCGCGGTTCTCGTGCGCGCCTTCGATGAGGCCCGGGATGTCGGCCATCACGATGCGGTCGAAGCGATCGGTGTAGTCGATCACGCCCACATTGACGTGGAGCGTCGTGAACGGATACGGCGCCATCTTCGGGCGGGCGGCCGTAAGGAGATTCGTCAGCGTCGACTTGCCCGCGTTCGGGTAGCCCACGAGACCGATGTCGGCGATCGTCTTGAGCACGATACGGAAGCTGCCTTCTTCGCCCGGATAGCCGGGAGTGGTGCGACGGGGAGCCTGGTTGACCGAGCTCTTGAAGTTCATGTTACCCATACCGCCCTTGCCCCCGGCGAGGAGCACGACGCGTTCGCCGTGTTCGGTCAACTCGGCCACGAGACGATTGGAGCCCTCTTCGAGGACCTGCGTGCCCGGAGGCACTGGCAGAATCAGGTCGCCGCCATCGGGACCCGCGCACTGGCGGCCCTGGCCCGGAGCGCCATTGCGGGCGCGACGGTGCGGCTGCCAGCGATAGGCCTGGAGGTCGCCTTCGTTACGGTCACAGAGCAGGACGACGTCGCCGCCCTTGCCGCCGTTACCGCCGTCGGGTCCACCCTTTGGGATGAATTTCTCACGACGGAAGCTGACGCAGCCGTGGCCACCGTCTCCGGACTTCAGTTCAACCTTGGCTTCGTCGATAAACATTTGCCCCAAGGTAGGGCCTCCCCGGCCCCGAGGGCGAGGAGGAAAGGCGACGGCTTAACGCTCCAGCCCGCGGGAACGGCGCAACCAGCGCTCGATCGGCGAGAAGAAGATGAGGTCGGCCAGCAGGCCGACGCCTACGACGACAAGCATCACGCCCACGACCTGATCCATGCGCAGCAGCTCGCGGCCGGCATGCAGAAGGGAGCCTAGGCCGAAGCCCGAGAGAATCACCACGAAGATTTCAGCAGCCATCAGCGAACGCCAGGCGAAGGCCCAACCCTGCTTGAGGCCGCTAACGACGCCGGGCAAGGCGGCCGGGAAGATGACGCGCAGCCAGAGATGCCAGCCGCGGGAGCCCATTGTCATCGCCGCGCGGAGGTAGAGCGGCTGAACGGAGAGCACGGATTCCTGCACCGCGATGACGACGGCCCAGACGGTTCCCATCACGACAACGAACAGCACGGCGGCTTCGTTCTGACCGAAAGCGATGATCGCCACCGGAACCCAGCACACCGAGGGAAGCGTCTGCAGGCCGAGCGACATGATGCCGATGGTATCGCGGGCGAGGCTCGATCGGGCGCAGAGGGCGCCGACTGGGATGCCGATGGCGGCCCCGATGATGAAGCCAAGCATCAAGCGGCGCATCGTGACCCACGTGGCCGAAGCCAGGGAGCCGTCACGAAGCGCCGACCAGAACCATTCGCCGATCTGCGTCGGCGCAGGGACGAGGACATCGTCGACGCGACCGGAACGGACGAACCACTCCCAGCCGCCGAGAAGCAGCAGGCCGATGACGATCGGGACGAGGGCGCGAGGGGTTTTCATACGAGGCCCTCCTTCGGTTCGGCGAGGTGGGCGGAAAGGGCGGTGGTGATGTCAGCGGCCAAGGTGGCCAGGGCCGGATCGTTGATCCGACGAGGACGCGGCAGGTCGATGTTGAAGACCTGACGGATGCGGCCCGGATTGGGCGAAAGGAGCACGACGCGATCGCCGAGGCAGACCGCCTCGCGGATATTATGCGTCACGAGCACAATCGTCTTCTTGCGCTGCGTGAAGATTTTCTGGATGTCGCCGTAAAGTTGATCACGCGTGAGCGCGTCGAGGGCGGAGAACGGCTCGTCCATCAGGAGCACGCGCGGATTAGGGGCGAGCGAGCGAGCCAGGGCCACGCGCTGGCGCATACCGCCGGAAAGCTCGTGCGGGTGAGCCTTCTCCTTGTCGGCCAGGCCGACGAGATCCAGGTAGTAGCGAGCGGCTTCGGTGCGCTCGGCGTCGGTGAGGCCTGGCTTGAGGCGCAGGCCAAAGAGCACGTTCTCAAGGGCATCGAGCCAAGGGAAGAGCGCGTCCTGCTGGAACATCACGAGACGATCGCGGCCAGGTTCGACGACATCCGCCCCATCGAGCTTGATCGAACCTTCATCGACCTGCTCCAGGCCGGCGAGTAGGCTGAGCAACGTGGACTTACCGCAACCCGACGGACCGACGAGCACGAGGAATTCGCCTTCCTTCACCTGCAGGCTGATGTCCTCCACAGCCGTGACGAGGCCCGCACGTCCGTTGAAACGCTTGGTCACGTTGCGCAGCGTAAGCTGGGAATTGGGTTCGTTGGACAGAGGGGCCGACATGGAGACGAGGGATTAGCGGGAACGGGTCAAAGAACGCAAGGAGGGTTACTTGCGCGCAGCAGGCAGGTCCGCGACCAGAGCCTGTAACAAGGGTGCCACCGGGGTTTCGCCGGAGAGCAGACCGCAAGCGCGGGAATCGGACTGTGCCTTAGCGAAAGACTCCGTCAGGCGATGGAGGCGGAGGGCGGGATCTTCGGGCAGGTCCCAGCGGATACGGCGCAGCGCCGGCGAGATGAGCTCGGCCTTCGGTGCGGCGGAACGGGATTCAGCGCCTAGCGCTTCGCGCGATAGACGCTCGAGAAGGACTGGGTCAGCGACCAAGCGGTCGCGCAGCAGATAGTGCGAGCGGACGAAAGCCTTCACCGCTTCGCCTTTGGCATCGAGGGCCTTTTTGGAAGATGCCAGCACGGTGATGATCGAGTCGTGATTCTCGACGAGGACCTCGCCGCCGAAATCATCTACGAGGCGCGTCACCCAAGGTTCGACCGTCCAGGCGGCATCCACGTCGCCACGCTTAAAGAGCGCAATGAGTTCAGCGTTCTGCGCCGGTAGCACCTGGGCATCGCCACCCGCGATGGTGATATTGAGACCACCGGAGCGCAGCCAGACGCGGGCTTCGACGTCCTGCGTGTTGCCGAGTTGCGGCGTAGCGACGCGGCGACCGCGAAAATCAGCCGGAGTGCGCAGGGGCGACCCTTTGCGGACAACCAAGGCGTTACCACCCGAAGCGACGGGAGCTAGGACGCGAATCGAACGGCCCTTCGTGCGCACGTGGGCGTTGATCACCGGAGAGGCGCCGACATAAGTGATATCGATGGCACCAGCGACCAGGGCCTCCATGGCGGAGGGCCCGGCGTTGAAAGAACGCCACTCCAGTTTTACGCCGACCGGAAGGTTAGCTTGATGGAAATCTTTCCCTTCTCTTTCCAGCTGGCGTGCCGCCAGAGCCGGGGCGTGCGTCAGGTTAGGGAAGAAGCCCACCCGCAAAACGACTGGCTGTTCGGCCGCGACCGAGGGGGACACGGCGAGAAGAGCGAGGATAAGAGATCGCATGGCGGACATGATGGGCAGGGACGGACGGCACTGTTAATTTATGACTACATTAGTTAAGATAACAGGATTAGAAGTCCAGCCTATTCATCCCAGCGCTGATGAACACATAAATAACTGCAGTTGAATGGTTTAAATCAAAAAGCATCGATAACAAACCACAAACTAGCCCCAACGACGAGGGCCGTGGCAGACCAGCCCAATAGGCGAATCCATGGCGGCGAGACGAATGGACCCATTAATTTGGCGTCGCTAGTCATGCGCACGAGCGGCCAGCAGGCGAAGCCGAGCTGCAGGCTGAGGATCACCTGACTCCAGATAAGGAGATTTTCCACCCTACCCTCTCCGGCCAGGCCAATGACCAACAAGGCGGGAGCCAGCGCCGCAAGACGGGTCGCGACGCGCACCATCCAGCCGGCCGTTTTGATCTTCAGGAATCCTTCCAAGACGATCTGTCCGGCCATGGTGCCGGTGATGGTAGCGTTCTGGCCCGAAGCCAAGAGCGCCACGGCGAAAAGCGTACCAGCGAACGTCACCCCCAACACGCCGTCCAGTAGCCGATGGGCTTCGCGGATATCCGTCACAGCTTCGGGTCGGCCGTGGAACGCCGCGGCACTGAGCACCAGGAGGCCTGCGTTGACGAAAAACGCCAAGCAGAGCGCGAGCGTGGAATCCCAAGTCGCGAAGCGCATGGCCTCCCGACGCTCGGGTTCCGTCTTCCCAAAATCACGCAAGCCGACAATCGACGAATGGAGATAGAGGTTATGCGGCATCACCGTGGCGCCGATGATACCCAGCGCGACAAAGAGCATGCCGGGGCGCGTCAGCACGTCCGCAGTCGGCACGAAGCCTTTAACGAGGTCAGCCATGACCGGCTGCGCGAGCAGGAGCTGGACGCCGATGCAGGCCGCAATCGTCAGCACGAGCACCGCCACGAGCGATTCCAGCCAACGGTAGCCGAGCCGAGTCAGCGCCAGCAGTACGAGCACGTCGAGCGCGGTAATGATGGAGCCAAAGAAGAGCGGGATGCCGAAGAGGATTTGCAACGCAATGGCCGATCCAAGGAGCTCGGCTAGGTCCATCGCGATGATACCCAGCTGCGCGGCTACCCAGAGGAACTTGCCGACGGCCGGCGAATAACGCTCCCGGCAGGCCTGTGCGAGATCGAGGCCGGTCGCGACATTAAGGCGGACACACAGATGCTGGAACAGGATGGCCATCAGGTTCGACAGCAGGATGACCCAGAGCAGCGCGTAACCGAACTGCGAGCCACCGGCGAGGTCAGTGGCCCAGTTACCTGGATCCATATACCCGACCGAGACTAGGAAACCCGGCCCAACGAAACCGAGGAAACGACGAAAAGCACCGAAGCGCGAGGCCGCGCGGGCTTGGGTCGGTTCATCTGTCCTCATCACCATTGAGCATCACTGGCGACCGCGCCCTGTCAACCCACCGCCTGCGCGAAAGAAACTCCGGCCAAGACCGACCATACCACCGTACGCCAGACATGCGATCGAACCAGCTCAGCAAGAGCCGGCGACGTCGGCCCTTCCTGCTGGAGCCGCCGATGGCACGGTACGGACCAAGCGGCCGTTAACACCCAGCAGACGATTACAAGGCCAAGCCCGAAGCCACCGCCCGCGATGACGGTCAGCCAAATATGTCCACCCAGCTGGGCGAGTAGCAGCGGCCCGACGACCCAGCCGACCCGACGCGTATAGGTCTCATGCGCCTCGGCGAATCCTTCGGCCCGCCAGCGGGCGAAGTCAGGATAGGTGCAGAGCAGGATCAACCAGGAGACCGCGGCCATGGCGACATCGACACACGCCACGCCGGATTGGATTAAATGAAGGTCCATGAAGGCACCGAAGCCAGTTTTGCCCTTTGCACAACCCGGCGAGACGTTAAACCCAAGGCATGCCCCGCCTCTTCCTTGGTCTATTCCTCGGTGCCCTGCTCGCGCTCGTCCCTGCCTCCGCACAGGAGACCCCGCCCAACTTCGTCATCCTCTTCGCCGATGACCTCGGCATCAACGACCTCGGCTGCTTCGGCCGCAAGGATCAGAACACGCCCAACTTGGACAAGCTTGCCGCCGAAGGCGCCCGCTTCACCCAGGCCTACGCTGCAGCTTCCGTCTGCTCGCCGTCCCGCGCGGCCCTCATGACTGGCCAGAGCCCGGCCCGCCTGAAAATCACCACATTCCTCACCGGTCGCAGCGACCGCGCCTCGCATCGCGTGCTTGCCGCATCAATCAACCTGCATCTTCCAGAAGGCGTTCAGACCATCGCCCAACTCCTTAAGCCGAAAGGCTACGTATCGGCCGCGGTGGGTAAGTGGCACCTCGGCGGTAAAGGCCATCAGCCGACCGACCATGGTTTTGACGAATACTTCGCTGGCCGGGCCAATGCTGGTGCGGAATCGCCGCAGGGCGGCAAAGGCGAACTCGGTCAGGCTGACTTCGCGGTGAAGTTCATCCAGCAGAACAAAGCCAAGCCCTTCTTGCTCTACCTGGCCTTCGACAACCCGCACATCCCGCTCTTCGCGCCAGCCAAAGCCATCGAAGCCAACGCGAAGTCTTTTCACCCGACCTACGCGGCGCTCATCGAGTCGCTCGACGTCGCCGTCGGCCGCGTCATGAAGGCCCTCGAAGACCAAGGCCTCGCGAAGAATACCTTCGTGGTCTTCGCATCCGACAACGGCGGCGTGCACATCTCCGAACTCAAGGAAAGCCCAGCCACTTACAACGCCCCTTCCCGTGCGGGCAAGGGCTTCCTCTACGAAGGCGGACTACGCACGCCCCTCATCGTCCGTTACCCAGCCCGACTCGCACCTACGGTGATCAACGAGCCGGTCGTCCTCGGCGACCTCTGCCCCACGATCTGCGCGCTGGCCAAGGTGACTGCGCCCGCGACGCTGGATTTCCAGGACATCTCGCCCGTGCTCTTCGAACAGAAGCCGCTCACCCGCCCGCTCTTCTGGCACCAGCCGCACTACATGAACCAAGGCGGCAAGCCCGCCGGCGTGGCCCGTGAAGGCGACTGGAAGCTGATCGAGCAATATGAAGACGGTAGCCTCGAACTGTACAACCTCGCCAAGGATCCGAGCGAAACCACCGACCTCGCCGCCACCGAACCCACCCGCGTGGCGGCCTTGCGCGGTAAGCTCGAAGCCTGGCGCCGGAGCGTCGGAGCGGAGTCGATGAAGGCTAACCCGACCTTCAGCCGCACCCTCTGGGAAGACTGCTTCGTCAAGACTGACGTGACCCAACTCAAGGCCCTGCCGACCTCCGAGGCCATGCGTCCGCTGCTCGCCGATTGGCGCAAGGCAATGAACGACGCCACGACCGAAGGCGCAAACTCCCTCATCTTCCTCGAGGCGCGCGACGCTAAGGTGAAGGCGACAAAGATGAAATATGAAGAGCCGCCACAGAAGGATACCTTGGGCTTCTGGGTAAACGCCGAAGACACCGCTTCCTGGACCTTCCAAGCGCCGAAGGCCGGCACCTATCGCGTGACGGTGCTGCAGGGCTGCGGCAAGGGCAACGGCGGCTCCGTCGTCGCCCTCGACACCCCGCAGGGCTCGTGCGAATTCACCGTCGAAGAGACCGGCCACTTCCAGCGCTTCGTGCCCCGCGAGGTCGGCAAGCTCACGCTCGTCGCCGGCGAAAACACGCTCACCGTCCGCCCAGTCAAGAAGGCTAAGGCTGCGGTCATGGACCTGCGGCGCGTGATCCTCGAGCGCGTCGAGTAAGCGCTCAGAGCGTCGCTAATAGCGCGCGCAGTTCTTCCTCGGGTTCCTCGTGGCCTTGCGCCACGGCGAGTGCGAGTGCGTCCGTGAAGACCGCCTTAGCCGCAGGCTGGTCACCGACGGCGTGCAGGCTCTTACCGAGCAGGATCCGTGGCATCATCCAGTCCGCCTTAGACGCGACGGCGAGACGGAGGTGCTCGATGGCCCCGGCGGCGTCGCCTTCCGTCCAGAGCGCCTGACCAAGGGAGAAACGGAACAACGGGTTCGCAGGATCGGCCGCGACGTGCCGACGAAAGATTTCAGAGCGCGACATAATCAACCTTTCGACTGCGCCGATGACTGACGGAAGATGACCATCGAGAGACCCGGCAGGCGAACCTCGATCGAATAAGGACGCCCGTGGCAGGGAATGTTCTCCGCTTCGACACCGCCGAGGTTACCGAGGCCATGGCCCGCGTAGTGTTTCGAGTCGGTATTCAGGGCCTCTTCCCATCGTCCCGAGAAAGGCACGCCGAGGCGATAGGTCCGCTCGACCGGCGTGAAGTTACCGGCGACCGTCCAGGTGCAATCGCGTCCGCGCCGCTCGAAGGCTAGCACGCTCTGCGCGCCGTCGTCGGCGACGAGCCAGTTGAAGCTTTCTGGGCGCAGCTCGTTTTCGGAGAGCGCGGCATCAGCGACATAGAGTTTATTCAGGTCGGTGACGAGACGCTGGACGCCGAGATGAATGGGGTAATCGAGGAGATGCCAGTCGAGCGAGGCGTCATATTTCCATTCGGCGAACTGGCCAAATTCGCAGCCCATGAAGAGCGTCTTCTTGCCCGGCCAAGACCACTGCAAGGCCAGCAGACAACGGAGATTCGCGGCCTTCGTGGCGTCATCGCCGCCGCCCATCTTACCGATGAGGGAGCCTTTGCCGTGCACGACCTCGTCATGTGAGAACGACTGCACGAAGGCCTCAGTCCACTGGTAAAGCATGCCGAACGTAAGCTTATCGTGGTTGAACTTTCGAAAGAGCGGATCCTGATGGAAGTAGTCGAGCGTGTCGTGCATCCAGCCCATGTTCCACTTGAAGTCGAAGCCCAGGCCGCCTTCGGGTACGGACTTCGTCACGCCCGGGAAGGCCGTGGATTCCTCGGCAATCATCGCGACGCCGGGCTGGTAGAGGTGCACCAGCGAGTTCACCTGCTTAAGGAATTCAATCGCCTCGATGTTCTCGCGGCCGCCGTAGCGATTCGGCACCCATTCCCCAGCCTTGCGGGAGTAGTCGAGGTAGAGCATCGAAGCCACCGCATCGACGCGCAGGCCATCGACGTGGAAACGCTCAAGCCAGGAAAGCGCGGAACAGACCAGGAAGCCGCGTACCTCGTGGCGACCGTAATTAAAGATCAGCGTACCCCAGTCCTGGTGCTCGCCCAGGCGCGGATCGGCATGTTCGTAAAGATGCGTTCCGTCAAAGCGGGCCAGCGCAAAGAAGTCGCGCGGGAAGTGGGCCGGGACCCAATCGACAATCACGCCGATGTTGGCACGGTGGAGTGCGTCGACCATCGTCATGAAGTCGAGCGGCGAGCCGAAGCGATGCGTCGGTGCGTAGAAGCCCGTGACCTGATAGCCCCAAGAGCCGTCGAACGGATGCTCGGACGGCGGCATCAGTTCTACGTGCGTGAAGCCCATTTTCAGACAATAGGAGGCAAGCTGTTCGCCGAGCTCTTGGTAACCGAGCACGCGGCCGCCTTCTTCAGGGACCCGGCGCCAAGAGGCCAGATGCACCTCGTAAACCGACATTGGCCGGGAGCGCAGGTCGCGACTGCGACGGGCATCCATCCATACCGCGTCGTTCCAGACGAACTTCGAGAGATCGCAGACAATGGCCGCGTGGTTCGGCGACGGCTCAAAATGCAGACCGTAGGGATCCGTCTTCAGGAACGGTGTAGAGTCGTGCGGGCCGACGATCTCATACTTGTAGCGGGCGCCGGCATGGACCCCCGGAATGAAGAGTTCCCAGATGCCGGAAGCTCCCAGGTTGCGCATCGGGTGGGCGTGGCCGTTCCAGAGGTTATGGTCGCCGACGACCGAGACGCGGCGGGCGGAGGGAGCCCAGACGGCGAACGAGACGCCCAGCACGCCGTCGAGGGTGCGCACATGGGAGCCTAGCTTATAGTGGGCGCGATGATCATCGCCCTTACCCAACAGGAAGAGGTCCTCCTCCGAGATTGTCGGCAGAAAGCGATAAGGGTCGTCGACAAGGCGGCTCACGCCGTCGGGATAGGTCACGCGGAAACGATAACGGAAGAGCGCGGCACCAGCCAGTTCCACCTCGAAGACGCCGCTGGCATGCAGCTGCTTCATCGGGACGGGCTTGGTCGGTCCGTCTGGGACCAATTCACAGGCGCTCGCCCAAGGGAAGAGCGAACGGGCGACTAGACCGCCTCCGACCAGCGGATGGAGACCCAGGAAGCGGTGCGGAGAGGTCTCCTTGGCGTCCACCAGGGCGGTCAACTCTGCTGGGCTGAGGCGCATCCCTAAAGACTCTTCGCAGGGCAGTGGGTCGGCAAGCGCTCATTGCCCGAAAATACTTGAGGGAAACCCCGGAGCGACAACGCTCACCGGATGCCTGGCCGTCGTTTCTGGATCCTTGCCGCAAGCCTCTGCCTGACCGTGGCGGCCATGTCGGCCGAACCCGCCCAGACCATCGCCAAGCTCGCCGAGGTGATGCCCAACATCGTCGCCGACAGCTTCGCCCCGGAAGAAGGCGGCAAGGTCGTCGTCGCCACTAACGCTCACCTGGAAAGCAAGGACGCGACCATCGACGCCAAGAAAATCCGTTTTGACTACCGGACCGGAACCATCGTCGCCGAAGGCAACGTCGTGTATGCCACCAAGAACCTGCGTATCATCGGCGACCGGATCGAAGCCGACCCGCGCAATGACACTATCGTCGCGACCAACGTCCGTTTCGGCCGGGCGCCCCTCTACTTCACCGCGGACACGCTGAAAATCGTCAAGGGCGACAGGACTATGCGCGGGTTACGTATGTGGAACAGCGAACCTGAGCAGCTCGGGATGCACCTGAAGATTGCCGAGGCGACGTATACGGAAGCCGATGACCGCCTCAGGATTCGCAGCGTCACGCCGCACGTGGCCGGCATCCCGTTCTTCAATCTCCCGTATTACGCACAGGACGGCTATCGCGACATCCCTTACGACCTTTACCTGAACACCGGGAGTGAAGACCACCAGGGGCGCTACCTGCGCTCCACTTTCCTGATGCGCCAGTCCCCTTCCCTTTGGGTCGGCGGCCTACTCGATATCTACGGCAAGTCTGGCATCCTCGTCGGTCCCGCCTTCCGCTTCGATAATTCGAAGCAGCCTGATGGCGGCATCGTCTGGAAGGGTAAGTTCGAGAGTGGGTACATCAGCGACCGTGGCGACCTGCTTACCGATGCCTACGGCCGCACCCCAGACCGCCAGCGCGCCTTCCTATTCGGCGAAGTCAATGGCCGCACGGTCGACGGCGTCGAGTTCGCCGGCAATATCTTCGGCCAGTCAGACCCTGGGTTCATGCGTGACTTCCGCCCGAACCTCATCCGCGAAACCGGCAACCCGCAGGCGAACTTCGAAGTCTCCGCGCCCTACGCCGGAGGCTATCTCTCGGCCTCGCTCACGGCCAAGGCGGACAACTACCAGGACATCGTCCAGAAGCTCCCGGAGTTACGCTTTGACCTTCCGCAGCAGTCGATTGAAGGCAGCGATTGGAATCGTCGTAGCTTCGTGAGCCTCGGTTACTTCTCCGAACGCCCGTCGGCCGACCTGCCCCTCGCCAACTTCCAGACGGCCACGCTCGCGAGCGGCGCCTGGTCGACCGCCCGACTCGACACCTATTTCGGCGTCAACCGCACCTTCGTCCTCAACGATTGGCTGACCTTCAAGCCCGTGGCCGGCGTCCGTGCCACAGGTTGGTCTCAAGGCATCAACGGTAACAGCACCACCGCCAAAGTCATCGCGCAGACTGGCTTCGACCTAGAAGGCCTCGTGACTGGCTCCTGGGATCTCGTGGCGAATAAGTGGGGCATCGACGGGATGCGCCACAGCGTCCGGCCCGTCCTACAATACCGCATCATGCCCGGGGCTGACCGCGAGATCGGCACCGTGCCTATGACGCAGCGTACGGTCTCTACTTCGGCCCTGGAAGAAGTCGACCTCGCCGACCGCCTCGACCCTGCCTCCACGACTGACCGCCAGGTCGTCCGCTTCGGTCTACGGAACACCCTCGAGACCCGCGATGCCAAGTTTGGCACGCGTGAACTCGCACGAGCGGACCTCTTCGCCGATTGGCGCGAAGGCCCGACGGCCGCTGACACCGGACGCAGCGACCTCCACTGCGCGATCAGCCTGACGCCTGCCCCATGGGTCACCCTGAGCTCGGGCCTGCGCCTGCCTAACGGTGGCGGCGACCCGCTCGAATCCATCCAGAGCATCGCCTTCAACTCCGGCGACTTCTGGCGGACCTCCGTCAGCTGGGTCGAGCTCCGTGAGATCACCCAAGCCCGCCAGCTTATCTGGGAAGGCCGCGTCACCCTGAATTCGGTCTACTCGCTGGTCGCTACACTCAACTACGACGCCTTGGCCGGTCAAACTACCTACCAGAGCATCGGTATTATCCAGCGCATCGCGAACTCCTGGGAGCTCGAATACGGCGTCATGCAGCGACTCGACCCGATTAACAACGGTAAGAGCTCATTGGGCTTCCAACTGCGGGCTAGATTATTCAAGTTCTGAGCGTGACGGATAACATTCCAGACTCCCCTTCGGTCCCCGAGGACGGCATTTTACCGCCGGCCGACCTACCGATTCGCCTCGATGTCTTCGAAGGCCCGTTGGACCTGCTCCTGTTCCTGATCCGCAAGAACGAGATCGATATCTACGACATCCCGATCGAGAAGGTCACGCAGCAGTATCTCGAAATCCTGCGCACACAGGAGAAGGATAATCTCGAGCTGGCGGGTGACTTCTTCGTCATGGCCGCGACGCTCATGTACATTAAGAGCCGCATGCTCCTCCCGGTCGAAAGCCGCCCGGAAGAGGAAGTCGCCGCCGCAGACGAAGGGCACGACCCCCGCTGGGCGCTCGTCCAGCAGCTCATCCAGTACAAGCGCGTCAAAGAGACCGCCGCGATCATCCGCGGACTCGTCGACGACCGTCAGGGCCTGCTCGGCCGCTATGTCGTCCAGCCTCAAGGTGAAGACGCTGTCGCGCGACCGGTCGCCCCGGCGGACCGCATCGAACTCTGGAACACCTTCAACCTCGTCCTGCGCCGCCTGGCTGAACGCATCCAGCCGGGCAACATCACGACCGAGACCGTCACGGTCTCCGACCGGATGGAGACGATCCTCGGCCGCCTCGAGACCGAGGCCACGTTCACCTTCACCAGCTTACTGCCCGAACGTCCGACGATCGGCTTCCTCGTGGCCACGTTCCTCGCGTGCCTCGAGTTGGCGCGCCTCGGAAAGCTTAATTTGGAGCAGGATGCCGCTTTCGCAGAGATCAACTGCTCCAAAGCCGAAACTGCCGCCGTGCCCAACGCCGGCGAAGCCCTCGAAGGTAAGTCGGAGTTCGACGAGCCAGCCGGCGAGGCCAACTGAGCCACGGGCTTGAATTCACGGCCAGTCCGGCCAGACTTTACCCATGGCTCGCGCCAAGCGTCCTTCCAATCACCTGCTAGGCATCGGTCTTGATGCCCAGGATAAGCATAAGCGCATCACCCGGGGCGAAGGCTTCAATCTCGTGGGCGGCTCAGAGGATACGCACGAACGGATGACCGAGACCGTGATTAAGACCTTCGAAGACCTCAGCCGTAAGGGCCGGACCATCGCCGAAGCCCACCCGGAGGAGTTGGCTGACCTGCTCCGCAAGCACGACCGCGGCGCCTGAGCCAAAAAGGAGCCACAGACGGGTTGACTCACCTCTGACGCAGGATTTGACTGACTCTCCCCAAAAATGAGTAACGAGCTGCCTCCTCCCCCGCCTCCTCCTCCTGCTGACGGTGACAACTCCGCTGCACAGGCCCCCAAGCTTAAACTCTCCAAGCCGACTGGCTTCGTTCCTCCGCCTCCTCCCGCCGCCGACGCCGGTGCCGCGATTCCTCCGCCGCCGTCCGCGGCTCCTCGTCCAGCCGCTGCTCCGGCCTACAATCGCAACGTCGGTAATGTCGCCGCTGCGTTTGACGTCCTCGCCTTGGCGGCTTCGCTAGTGGGTGTGGTGTTCCTCGCGCTGGAACTCTTCGTCAAATCCAAAGGTTAAGTCTCTTTCATGGCCTCCGATCTCATCCTCAATCTCGATAACAGCAACTTCGACGCCACCATCAAGGCGTCGGCCGTCCCCGTTCTGGTGGACTTCTGGGCCACCTGGTGTGGTCCGTGCAAGCAGATCGGCCCCGTGCTCGATCAGCTCGCCACCGAGATGAACGGAGCCGTCCAGATCGTAAAGGTCGACGTCGATACCAATCAGGCCCTAGCCCAGCAGCTGGGCGTGAACTCCATCCCGGCCCTGTTCCTTTACAAGAACGGCGTGGTTGTGGACAAGATGGTCGGTGCTCGCCCGAAGGGTGACATCGCCGCCTTCATCAAGAAGCACTCCTGAGACGGGGCGAAAGCCCAATAAGAAAGGCCCGGGATCGCTCCCGGGCCTTTTTGTTGCCGACGTCAGCGAGACCTTATTTGGACTCGAGCGGGTGATCCTTCAGGAGGTCGGCGGGGTTATACTGGGCACGGTTGCCAATGGCCTTACGGACTTCGGCGACCTTGGTGTCCATGACGGGCTCGGCGACGTTGCCCCAAGCCTGACGGACATAAGTGGCGATGTGGGCAATCTGGCTATCCTTCAGGCCAGCGCCGATGTTCGGCATGTTACCGTTGTACTTCACGCCGTTGACTTCGATTTCACCGGCGAGACCAGCAAGGATGGCTTTGACGAGACGGTCTTCCGAGCCAGTGACCCAGACGGACTTGGCCAGCGGAGGGAAGGCGCCGGGGACGCCGAGACCAGTCGCCTGGTGGCAGGCGGCGCAGTTGGCGAGGAAGAGCGTCGCTCCCTTGGCCGCGTCGGGCTCGAAAGCCACCGGACCGCCAGCGAGGGAGGCCTTGGGGGCGTTAAGGTCGAAGGCGCTCGGAGCAAAGTTACCCGAGTTCTGGGTAAGGTAGAGGCCAGCCCAGAAGCCGAATCCGCAGAACAAGAAGACGATGAAGATCGGCGTCAGGGAAAAACCCTCGGCCGGCTCGTCCTTGTCGCGGGACAGTTGGGAATGAACCTCCACGAGGCGTCCGTCGGAAGGCCCTTCGGAGCCTGCGCCGGAGGGTCCCCGGCGAGGGCGGTTATTATCAGGATGACGGTTACGGTCGTTCATGGGTTCACTGCTTCAGTTTGGCTTCCGGCGAGGAGTAATCCTGACGGAGGGATTTGAGGTAGGCCACCAGGGCGACGGCGCGCTCGGAGGCGACTTCCTGCTTCGCGCCAGCATAGAGGAAAGCGAACTGTCCGTCGTGTTTGATCGCGGCGTGCACGCCATCGAGTCCCTTGACCCGGGCGCCGTAGTTGGCGAGGTCCGGACCAATGCGGCGTTCGCCAAGGAGGACCGGCATCTGCTGGACGTAGTCGCGGGCCACGGAGGCGCGGACGCCATAACCGCGGGCGATGTCGCTACCCTGCCCGGCCGGACGGACCTGCTGGGTGTGACAGCTCACGCAACCGAGGGAGACATAGACTGCACGCCCTTGGATGGCTAAACCGGGCTCACGTGACGGAAAGAGCGGGCCACCTTCTTCGGCGGGGGCGGGACCCAGCGAGCCGAGCTGAACCTGGCTGCTGATGACCAGCGTACCGAAGGGGAAAGCAACGGCGAAGAAGATGCCGGCCAAGAGAGAGTTGAGATTCTTCATGGGGTGTCCGGATTAGTCGTGGCGGCCAGCGGAAGCCGGCGCGGAAGATTTGAGGATCATGCCGAAAGCATTGAGGGCGAAGGCGAGATGCCCGACCAGCAGTAGCACCGCGGAGACGCTGAGCACGTAATTCCAGACGGTAGTGGACTGGGCAATCTGCTGGAAGGAAACCGACGCGTCCGCGAGCTGCTTGCCGTTTTCCCAACCACCGACGAGCAAGGCGACAATCGAAGCGACGGCGCCAAGGGCGGTGGCCCAGAAGTGCACGTGGACGAGCTTGGCGGAGGGCCAGAGCGAACCGGTGAGACGGGGCAGAACGAAGTAGGCGGCGCCAAAGAGGACCATCGTCGCGAAAGCGTAGGTCAGGAGCTGCTCCTGGCCGGCGGCAAAGGACGTGAAGCGGGTCACCGCATTGTAACTGCGGAAACTGAAGACAGCGTTGAGGACGCCGAAGATCGTGAAGGCGACGGCGCCAAAGGTCACGAAGCGCAGCGTGGTGTCATTCCACGCACGGGACCAGCCGCCTTCGGTCGAAAGCGTCCCGTGGAAATTGATGGCGGTGATGATCACCGGGATGATCAGCATCGCGCCGGCGACGACGCCGACAGACTGAAGCCAAAGCGGCACCGGGGCACCGATGAGGGCGGCCGGGCCCGTCCAACCCGCAAAGAGGATGAACGACCAGAAGGCCACCGGGGCGAGATAGTAACCGCTGATAGTGCGAGCAAGCACCTTGGGCAGGAAGTAATAGACGGCGGCGAGGGCGGAGGCTCCGAACCAGAGGTGCAGAAGGTTCGAGACGAACCAGCTATGGGCGATGGCTTGGACAACGCCCGAAGCCGGCTGCCAGAGGATGAGCAGCTGCGCCAGGAGGTAGGTCAGCGGGAAGGCGAACGAAGCACCGACCACAAACCACTGCGAGGCGAAGGTGTGGCCCGTAGGGCGACGTGCGAAAGCGACAATCGGCCAGAAGCCAGCGAGCAGGAAGGCGACGGCAAGCACCGGGCCGACTTCGCGAGGGAATTCCAACAGCGCAAAACCCGTCTGATTACCGGCGAAGATCTGGACCACGCCGTAAGTGAGGGCGAGATTCCAAAACACGCCACCGAGGGTAGCGAGCCAACCGTTACGGAGCTCAAAGCGACCGAGCTGCGAGAGCAGCCAGAGATTAAGAGCGAAGAAGGCGTTAAAGCCCCAGCCATAAACGAATAGGTTGTGCTGAGCGGCGGCGACATGCCCGTAGGTGAGGATTTCGCAATCGCGGAAAGGGCCGCCAACAAGTGAGCCCTGCTGCAAGGTGGCGATCACGCCGAGGACCGAAGCCGCCAGCAGCCAGATCACCGAGGAGATGAAGAAAAGAAGGAACGGACCACGGAGCTGGACCTCGGTCCGCGTGAGACGCGAGTCGCCTTCGGGGGGACGGCCCTGTGGGCGGCCGGAACGATTTTCCTGAGTCATCGGTAAAGGAAGCGGGGGTTATTTGAGGCCGAGTTCGGCGGTGGTCCACATCGCCGTACGACCAGCGGTCGCCGCGCGGACAGCCTTCACCTGATCGGCGGAGACCGGGTTACCCTGATTGCCGAAGCTCTGGCGGACGTAGGTCAGGACGTCGGCGATGTCGCCGTCGCTGACGCCGGCCACGGGAGGCATCATGCTATTGTAGGTGGTGCCACCGACGGTGATCGGACCCATCAGGCCCTGGAGGATGAACTTGATCGGGAGCTCAGGGTTGCCGACGACGATGGGAGCGTTGGCGATCGGAGGGAACACGGGCGGCAGGCCCATGCCCGTCGGCTGGTGGCAGGCAATGCAAGTGCGCGCGTAAACGGCGGCGCCACGCATCATCTGGTCGTCGGAAGCCTTCACGAAGGCTTCGACTGCAGCCGGAGCGGCCGGAGCGGCCGGGGCGGCGGCGGCCTGGATCTTCGCGATGACCTTGACGTCGGCGGCGATGAGAGCGACGGCATCCTTGACCGGGATACGATAAGTTCCATCGGCGTTGCGGGCCGGCTCGGTGAGGAGGGCCTGCGCCTTCTTGGCGTTGTCGGCGCGGAGGTCCTTCTGGGCCTTGCGACGATCGGCTTCTTCGTTCGGGGCTTGGCGGACAGCGAGGTACGCGTAGGCGGTCACGATCAAGGCGGCGGCGATAAAGCACACAAGGCGCAGCCACGAGGCGATCTGGCCGGGAAGCAGCGGGCGACTCCCGGAGGAAGGTTGTTCACTCATGATAGTTGATGGACTCGAGGATACGGGGATCGTGGACGGGGATGGTCTCGTGCTTGGCGGCGCCGCGCAGGAAAATTGCGAAGACGATACCACCGAAGCCGATGATAGCGGCCAGATCGAGGAAGAGGTAGGGAGTGAGGAACGGTGTGACGACGAAGCCTTCCGGGGTCGACTTGTCGTAGACCTGACGAGGGATCGCGTTGAACCAGAGGTCAACGAGGCCGCCGACGAGGATGATCCAGGCGACCGTCAGGAGACGTCCGGCGATGATCTTCGTGCGGTAGAACAGCAAGGAGAGGAACGGTAAAAAGAAGAAGCCGAAGATGAGGTACATCGAGACACTCCACCACTCGCTCTTGAGTCCCGTGGCGGCGTCGATTTCGCGGATGTTATACCAGAAGGTCTCTTCCGGGATATTCGCCGTGTAGATCAGGAAGTACTGCGAGAAGCTGATGTAGGCCCAGAAGACCGTGAAGGCCAGCATGAGGCAGCCCAGCACGTGGCGGTGGGCCTGGTTGAGGAGGCCGTCGAGCCAGCCGCCATTGGACAGCTTATAGGTGAGGATCACCGTGACGGCGAGGGCCAGGCGGATGGAGAGCGCGAAGAACCACACACCGTACATGGTCGAGAACCAGTGGTACGAGAGGGCCATCAGGCAATCGAAGGCCAGCATCGTGAGCGCCACGGCCGAGATCGGGATGCCCACGGCGGAGACAGCATGCAGGCGATGCGTGTGACCAGCGGTACGGTCGGTGTCCTGAGCGAACGACCAACGGCGGAGCAGCGTGACGAGCACGCCGAACACCAAGACGTAGAGGCTGATGCGGAACAGGAAGAACTTCTCGTTCAGGAACCAGCTCTTGGCCTGCAGGATTGGATCATGTCCGACGGTATGACCGCCCGCGAGCACGTGGGTGGGGTCCGTCCAATCCCAGAGGGCGTGACGGAAGTCGGGAAGGAAGGCCAGGGGGACTACCCCGATGAGCAGGACGACTGGTAGCGCGACGATGAGCAGCTCCCAGTTACGACGGACGAGGGGCGCCCAGCCGGCATCAAAGACGCGGGTGATCATCGTGAGCAGCAGCATGCCGATCAGAATCGAGACCCAGAAGAGCGAGCCGACGAGGACGGAAAGAGCCTGACGGTTTTCGTGGTGGGCCACGCCGGCGAAAGCAAAGTACCAGACAACGGCCAAGGCGGCGACGCCGAGGGCCAGGAATTTCTTCCAATGGGCAGTCAGGGCGTGAGGCGAAGAGGAGCTCATGGGCGAATTACTTGATTTGGGCCTTCACGGCCGCAGGGACGAGTTCGGGCGGGCAGTTCTGCGAGAGCTGCAAGGCACGCACATAGGCCACGACGGCCCAGCGCTCCTCAGGGGAAAGCTTGTCGCCGTATCCCATCATGGTGTTCTTGCCGTTGGTGACGACGTCGTAGAGCTGTCCGTTCGGATAGGAACGGATGATCGGGGTCTGGAGGCTGGCGATTGTGACGATGGCGACATCGCCTTCGATGGCGGAGCGCACCTTCATGATACCGTTGCCGTCGCCGGCGTCGCCGTGACAGACGGCGCAGTAGATCTGGTACTTGCCGCGGCCGACGTTCAAGGTGTCCTGGCTGACCTTGTAGTCGTTGAGCTGTCCTTTCGAGAAGGAGAGAGACTTCTCCGGGAAGCCGGGCAGGAAGGCGCCCTTAGCGTCCTTGCCGGTGACGAAGACCGGATTCATGGATTCGGCGCGGCGGAAGCCGTCCGAGAAAACCTTGGTCGGCTCGAGGCCAGTACCACGGGCGACGGTGCCGGCGACGGGCGGACGCGCGTCGCGGCCATCGGCGAAGAGAGCGTTCTCTCCCTGAGCCTTGTACTTGTTCTGGTAGTCCATGTCGTCGAAGACATAGACGGGCGTGTCCTTGGACGTCTTGCCCTGGAAGCCGAGGAAGCTGATCGTGGCGACGACAGCGATGGCGAGGAATGCGAGATAGCGGCTCATGGGTACGGATTAGTCGCGAATGACGATGATCTCCTGGCCGCCGAGCGCCTGGAGGAAGTTGCGCGACTCATCGAGATGGAACTGCGGGTCACGGGCCTCGAGGACGATCATGAACGTGTCGTCCGAGATGCGGGCGAAGTTCGGGAGGTCGAAGAGCGGGTGATTGTGACGCGGCAGGCGGTTGAAGATGAACTGCCCGAAGAAGGTGCCGAAGGCGGCCAACAGAATCGTGCACTCGTAGATGATGGGGAACGGGAAGATTACGCTCCAGTAGGGCTTACCGCCGACGATCAGCGGGTAGTCGTAAGAGTTCATGTACCAGGTAAGGAGACAGCCGGTGATGAAGCCAGTGACGCCGCCCAGCAGGGTTAGGCGCGGGACGGGGGAGCGAGGCAGACCCATGGCCTGGTCCATGCCGTGAATCGGGAAAGGCGTGTGCACGTCCCAGTTCTTCCAGCCGGCATCGCGCACCTTCTCGGCGGCGTGAAACACGTCGGAGACCTTGCGGAAAGTGCAGGCCACGCCGTGGATGCGTTCGTTACGTTCGTTCATGGTCGTTGGGCGGCGGAGATCAGTGGGCATGGGGGTCGGCCTGCGGTGCGACCATCTTCAATTCAGCCATCGGGAGCAGCGGAAGGAAGCGGATGAAGAGAAGGAAGAGGACCGAGAAGAAGCCGAAGGTGCCGAAGAACGTGAAGATATCGACGATTGTCGGACTGTAGTAACCCCAGCTGGACGGCAGGTAGTCGTTGGCGAGCGAGGTGCAGGTGATCACGAAGCGCTCGAACCACATGCCGACGTTGACGAAGAGGCAGATGATCCAGACGAGGGAATGATTCTCGCGGACCTTCTTAAACCAGAAGAGCTGCGGGGTGATCACGTTGCAGGACACCATGATCCAGTAAGCCCACCAGTACTGGCCAAAGGCGCGGTTCACGAAGGCGAACTTTTCGTAGACGTTGCCGGAGTAGGCCGCGATGAAGAACTCAGTGGCGTACGCGTAGCCGACCATCGTGCCAGTGGCCAAGATAATCTTACACATGTTATCGATGTGGTACTGATTGATGACGTCATGCAGGCGATAGATCGCACGCAGAGGAAGCATCAGGGTCAGCACCATCGCGAAGCCGGAGAAGATGGCGCCGGCGACGAAGTACGGAGGGAAGATGGTTGTATGCCAGCCGGGGACGTTCGACACGGCGAAGTCGAACGAGACGATGGTGTGCACGGAAAGCACGAGGGGCGTCGAGAGGCCTGCGAGGAGCAGGTACGCCATCTCGAAGTTGGACCACTGGCGATTGCCACCGCGCCAACCCATGGCCAGCAGGCTGTAGAAGGCCTTGCGCCACCAGGTCGTCGCACGGTCGCGGATTGCACCAAGGTCCGGAATCATGCCCATGTACCAGAAGAGCGTGGAGACGGTAAAGTAGGTCGAGACCGCGAACACATCCCACTCGAGCGGGGAGCGGAACTGCGGCCAGATGCCATTCTGGTTAGGCAGAGGCAGAAGCCACCAGCCGAACCAGACGCGACCGACGTGGAAGAGCGGGAAGAGACCGGCGCAACAGACCGCGAAGATGGTCATGGCCTCGGCGGCACGATTGATGGACGTGCGCCACTTCTGGCGGAGGAGGCAGAGGATCGCCGAGATCAGCGTGCCGGCGTGGCCGATGCCGACCCAGAACACGAAGTTGACGATGGCCCAACCCCAGCCCACAGGCGAACGGAGACCCCAGGTGCCGGTACCGGTCGCGACGAGGTAGCCGAGGCCGATGAACGTGAACGACGCGACGAAGAGCGCGACGCCGAACATGATCTTCCACCAGAGCGGCGTCTCTTCTTCGACGATGCCGCAGACCTTATCGGTGATCCAGTGGAAGCCGCGATTATTGAGGATCAGCGGGGAGCGCGGGAGCTCGGCTGGGCGAACCTTATCGAGGATCGCGGGGCGCTCGGAAGAGCTGTCGTGGGCGTGAGCCATGGGACGGGTAGTCGTTTAAGGATTATTTGGCGTGGTGCTCGGCACCGTGGGCGGGCTTCGCGTGGGCATCGCCGTGCGCGGGGGCGCCGTGCGAAGCGCGGCCATCCATCTCGAGACGGGAAAGCGGGACGAGGTTGGCGCCAGGCATCCGGAGGTTGAGGTTGCGCAGCTTGGCCTGGTAGGTCGTGCGCGGACGGGTGTTGAGGTAGGTCAGCGCGCCGTAGGAACGGGTCGAGGCCTTGGCCTTGGCGACGCGGGACTTCGGATCGGTGATGTCGCCGAACTCGATCGCACCGGCGGGGCAGGCCTGCTGGCAGGCGACCTGGATGACGCCGTCACGGACATTGATGTCAGGCGAATTATCGCGGGCGCGGACCTTGGCCTGGATCTTAGCTTCCTGAATGCGCTGGACGCAGTAGGTGCACTTTTCCATGACGCCGCGCATACGCACGGAGACGTCAGGGTTCTTCTGCAGCTGCGGCAGGTCGGCCGGATCTTTAACGGTCTTCTCCGGTCCGAGCGGACCTTCGTAGTAGTGGCCGTCGACACGCTTGTTGAAGTCGAGGAAGTTGAAGCGACGGACCTTATAAGGACAGTTGTTCGCGCAATAGCGGGTACCGATGCAACGGTTGTACGCCATGGTGTTGAGGCCCTGGTCGTCGTGCACAGTGGCGTTGGCGGGGCAGACGGTCTCGCAAGGGGCGGTTTCGCAATGCTGACAGGCGACACCCATGAAAGTGACCTGAGGGTCTTCAGGGATGACGTTACCCGCGGCGGCACGGCCATCGAAGAAATAGCGGTCCAGACGAATCCAGTGCATGTTACGTCCCTTGAGCACCTGCTCGCGGCCGACGACGGGAATATTGTTCTCGGACTGGCAGGCCGTGACGCAGGCGTTGCAACCCGTGCACGTGTTGAGGTCGATCGACATGCCCCACTGCTGGAGTGCGGGGAACTTGTCTTCGTGGCCCTTCCAGACGGCGACATTCGGAGCAACGGCGTGGGCCGGGTGCTCGTAGGCGGAATTACCGCGCGGCGTGGTAATGGCCTTGGCGGCCGGGGCCATGTTACCATCCTTGCCGTAGACGGCTGGGGCGTGGCCATCGATGCCGAGCTTAGCGAAATTCTCGTTCTTCTTAAGATCCTCGACATTACCTTCGCGAACGATGTCGCGGCCTTCCATGGACCAATGGTCCTGCATGTTGCAGACCGCCACGGTGGCGCCGGTGAGGGTGAGCTTCACGCCCGTCCGGACGGCAGGAGCGGAGGCGGTGACGAAAGGATAGGTGTCGAAGCCATTGCCGGTGATGCGGCCAGCGAGGCGTTCGTCGACGCGCGTAGCGATACGACCGGCGACGCGACGACCGAAGCCGAGCTGCAGGCCGACGGTGTAATCCGCCATGCCCGGCATGATGAAGACCGGACCAGTGACGGTCTTATCTCCGAGGGTCAGCGTGGCGACGCGGCAGATGAGACGGCCGTCGATGAGCTGATTGATATTACGGTTCAGGGCGCCGGTGTGCAGGAAGTCGGTTTCACCACCGATCTTATTGATAAGCGCTTCCGTCGGCTCGATGGCGAGCTTGGCGGCGAACTTGGGGCTGACGAGGATCACGTTTTCCCAGACCGTCTTAGACATGGGATCCGGAGCCTCGGCGAGCCAACCGTTGTTGGCGTACTGGCCGTCGCCCGAGTGGACGCTCGGCAGGAGGCGGACTTCGAGGGAATCGAACGAAAGGGCCGGAGCGGCGAAGGCCTTAATCTGCTCGGCGCCGATGGCGGGCTTGGCGGCGGCGAAGGCGGAACCGGCGAGGACGCCTTCGGCGAGCCAGGCGGCAAAGGCTTCATCAGAAGCATTCTTCGACAGCGAGTTGAAGGTCTCGCGGACGAGCGCGTGCGGGTCCTTGTCGGAACCGGCGAACGGAGCGAGGACGTCGAGTTCGGTGACCGTCGCGAACAGCGGGTCGATCATCGGTTGCACCGGGACATAGACGCCGCTGAGCGTGCGGCCGTCGGACCAGCTCTCGAGGTAATGCGAAGTGGCCAGGAACGTGCCGCCGGCAGCCTTCACGGCGGCGGAGGTCTCGTCGAAAGAGGCGCCATGATAACCGAGGCGCACGACAGACTTGGCGGACTTGATGGCGGCGCCGAAGTCGACGTCAGCCGGAGCATCGTAAGCGGGGTTTCCACCGAGGATGACAAGGGTGTCAGCCGGCTTGGCGGCGAGGGCGGCGATCGTCAGCGACGAGGGAACCGGCGCGGCGACGTACTTGACGGCGGCACCGAGGGCCTGGTTCGCGAGGAAGACGGCGCGGTGCGCGTCAGCGGACAGATGATCGCCGGCAACAATGAGGGCTTCGCCCTTGGCCTTGACGAGGTCGGCGGCGCATTCGGTGACCCACTTGGCCTCGACGTTGATGCCGGAGACCTTGCCCTTGAGGGAAGCGGCGGCGGCGTTACCCATCTGAGCGAGGACTTCGGCGGCGAAGAGGATCGCGAGGCCGGAGATGTGCGAAGAAGAAGCGCGGAGACGGTGATCGGCAGCGGCGCCGGTCAGCGAGAAGGTGGATTCGACGACGTAGAGACGCGTCATCTTCTCAGCCTGCTCGGCCGTGTCGGCACGGCGGGCGGAAGAATAGGCGCGGGTATCTTCGATGGTCGCGTCATGCGCCCCGAGGAAATCGCGGTCGAGGCTCAGCACGCGGCGGGCCTTGGCGTAATCAGGCAGCGCGCGGGCGCCGAGGACGGCGTGGGCGCGATCCTGAGAGACCGGCGTGTATTCAACCCAGCGGGCCTTCGGGTAGGCGGCCTTGAGACCGGCGACGAGACGAGCGCGGGTCGGCGAAGTGGATGGGCGAGCGAGAAAGGCGAGGCCGGCACCGGCGTCAGCCTTAGCGGAGGTGGCGAGACCGCGCACGAACGCACGGGCGGCGGCGACGGAAAGCACGGAGCCATCGGCGGCGACGGAAGCCTGCGCGCGGTCTGGATCGTACATGTCGAGCACGCTGGCCTGGGCGAACTTCGAGGAAGCTCCGCCGTTAGCGCGGTGGCTCGGGTTACCTTCGATCTTGGTCGGGCGGTGCTGGTGCGTCTCGACGAGGATCGGCTGGTTGGCGAACTCGCCAGGGAAAGAGGAAGCGTAGTACGTGGCGACGCCGGGAATCGTGTTCTCAGGCTGCTTAGCGTAAGGGAGCGTGTGGTTGCGGGGCTCACGGCAACCAGCGAGACCGAGACCGGCGAGGCCGAAGGACGCACCCATGAGCATCAGGAACTCGCGACGCTCGACGGGAGTGATGGCGGCGGCGCCTTCGACGAACTCACGTTCGGCGCGGGTACGGAACTCGGGCGACTTATTACGCTCGTCGAGACTGCGCCAGTACGAAGGACCCGTCGGCTCACCGGGCTGGACCGCGGGGTGTTCAAAGACTTTCTTGCTCATCGGAAAAGAGGTGGAGGTTAGCGGTGGCAGCCCGAGCAGCTCTGGGGCGGATTGACCTTCCAGTCGTGGACGAACTTCGTGCCGTCCGCAGTCTGTGCAGCAGGCGAAGCGGCCTTGTAGGCGAGGTCGGTGACCTTATCGATGGGACGCAGGAACTGCTCGGGATTGCGGTGGCAATCGAGGCAGAAGGACATGTTGAGCGACTTCTGCTGGCCGACGACGACCTGCTGATCGATACGACCGTGGCACTCGACGCAGCTGACGCCGCGGTTCACGTGCACAGCGTGGTTGAAGTAAACGTAGTCTGGCACCTTGTGCACTTTGACCCAGCGAATCGCTTCGCCGGTCTCCATGCTTTTCTTCACCAGCGCGAGCGCGGGGCTGTCGGGCTTCACCTGGCTATGGCAGTTCCAGCAGGTGCCGGTCGTCGGGACGTTGGAATGCGAAGACTTGTCGACGAAGTTGTGGCAATAGAGGCAATCGAGACCGAGGACGGAATCGGGGCCGGCATGGAAGGAGTGATCGAAGGCGACGGGCTGGTCCGGCGTGTATCCGACGTTCAGATACTTGTTCGTGGCGTACTCGTTGACCGCGGCGGCGACGACCACGGCCGTGATGAGCAGGCAGACGAGGATCTGGAACGGGGCGGCGTTGACGGCCCGGGCGAAGAAGTTGCCGCGGGGGGCCGGGCGGTTAAGGAAATCGAGGAGTTTGCGCATCGCGTTCAGACGAATGGATTGGCGGGTTTTTTGACCGAAGAAGCACGAAAGGCGGAACCCCTTCGCAACCCAAATTTAAGCGGTTTTAGTCGCTTTTCACGGGTAGACTGAGAGTGGAACCCCTAAGAGCCTGTGAATTAGGTGTAAATTAACACCATAAAACATTAATAATGATGTACTTACATACTATTGATTGTTTTAGTTCATTAAAGCCCTCCCCTGCCCGCCATTGGGTCCTTTCCAAACTATTAGGCCAGCGAAAGGAAAGCCCCAGTGGGGCTAATCCAATCGCTGGCCAAAGGGCGAGAGGCTCGGACTTAGCGGGTCAGGGACTTTGCCGCGCTCTGGACCAGGTCGACGAAGCTCTTGGCCTCAAGGGAAGCGCCACCAATCAGGCCGCCATCGATGTCATGCTCAGCGAGCAGGGCATCGGCGTTATCGGGCTTCATCGATCCTCCGTAGAGGATACGGACGCGACCCGCGGTCTCGGCGCCGAACTGGGTGACGAGCAGCGAGCGGATGAAAGCGTGCACTTCCTGGGCCATGGCCGGAGTGGCGGTCTTGCCCGTACCGATTGCCCAAACAGGCTCGTAGGCAATGATGACCTGTTCAGCCTTGCCTGCGGGAACGCCAGCGAGACCGAGTTCGACCTGACGCTTCACCACGGCGTTCGTGGTGCCGGCTTCGCGCTCGGCGAGCAGCTCGCCGACGCAGAGGATAGGCTTGAGGGACGCGGCGAGGGCGGCGTTGACCTTGCGATTGATGAAGGCGTCGTCTTCGCCGAAGATCGCCCGGCGCTCGCTGTGGCCGAGGATCACGTGCGTGACGTGCAGGTCGCGGAGCATGGCGGCCGAGACTTCGCCCGTGAAGGCGCCGTGGGTCTTGTCGTGCATGTTCTGGGCGCCCACGGCGAGGTGGGTGCCTTCGGCGGCAGCGCAGACCGCGGAGAGCGCAGTGAAGGGCGGGCAGAGGACAATCTGGACCGCCGATTCGGTGCCGACGGCGGCGGCGATGGCCTTAACGAGGTCGGTAGCTTCGGTGGCGGTCTTGTTCATCTTCCAGTTACCGGCGATGAGGGGAGTGCGTATGGACATGGGTGTGTGTTTGAGAGTCTGTGGGCGGGGGTTAGACGAGGTTCAGGCCGAAAGGGCCGCGACGCCGGGGAGGACCTTGCCTTCGAGGTATTCGAGGGAAGCGCCGCCACCGGTCGAGCAATGCGACACCTTGGTATCGACGCCGAATTTCTTGGCCGCCGTGGCGGTGTCGCCGCCGCCGACAATCGTGATCGCGCCGCGGTCCGTGGCCTTGGCCACTGCCGCCGCCATGGCCTTGGAGCCGACGGCGAACTTTTCGAATTCAAAGACACCGCAGGGGCCATTCCAGACCACCGTGCCAGCGCGGCCGATAGCGGCCTCGTACAGCTTGATGGACTCAGGGCCGCAATCCATACCTTCCCAACCGGCAGGAATACCGGACTGCATGGTGGCAGGCTGGGTATTGGAATCGGGCGAGAACTTGTCTCCGCAGAGGAAGTCGACCGGGAGAGTGACTTTCACGCCACGGGCCTTGGCCTTATCGAGCAGCTCCTGGACGATCTTGGCGCCTTCGGCGTCGTAGAGGGAATTGCCGATTTCCATGCCGTCGCAGATTTTGCGGAAGGTGTAAGCCATGCCACCACCGATGATAATCTCGTCGGCCTTCTCGATGAGGTTGCGGATGAGCGGAATCTTATCGGCGATCTTGGCGCCGCCGAGGATGGCGAGGAGCGGGCGCTGAGGATTATTCAACACGGTGTCGAAGGCCTTGAGCTCAGCTTCGAGGAGGAAACCAGCGGCCTTGCGAGCCAGGCTGACGCCGACCATCGAGGAGTGAGCACGGTGCGCAGTGCCGAAAGCGTCGTTCACGTAGACGTCGCCCAGACGGGAGAGAGAGGCCCTGAATTCAGCCACTTTAGCTGGGTCAGCCTTCTGGCTGGTACCGTCTTCGAGCTTCACCTTACCCTCTTCCTCGATGTGGAAGCGGAGGTTTTCAAGGAGCAGGATTTCGCCGGGCTGGAGGGCCTTGGCGGCGGCTTCGGCTTCGGCGCCCACGCAGGCGGCGACGAACTTCACTGGCTGGCCGAGAAGCTTCTCGAGCTCGACGGCGATGGGGCGGAGGGAGAACTTCTCGACGACCTTACCGTCCGGACGGCCGAGGTGGGACATGAGCACCAAGGAGGCGCCGCCTTCGAGCAGGAACTTGATCGTCGGCAGGGCCGCGGCGATCCGCTGGGTATTCGTGATGGCGCCGGTCTTCTTGTCCTGGGGGACGTTGAAGTCGACACGGACGAGGACACGCTGGCCTTTGACGGAGCCGAGTTCGCGGAGGGTAGGAGCAGGCATGGTGGTGAAAGGAGCAGAGAAAGGCGTAAGGCCAAGGGTGGGAAGAACAAACCGCCCACGGCCTCGCAAACCCTCGTAACCGCCCACCCCCGCCTCGCCGGGGGCCTAAAACAAGACAGGCGACCCAGATGGGCCGCCTATCGCGGAGGAATCTAAGCGAGGCTTAGAGCTTGGCGGTGACCTTACCCAGGAGCTCAACGACGCGGTTGGAGTAACCCCACTCGTTGTCGTACCAGCTGATGAGCTTGAAGAAGTTCTTGTTCAGCTCGATCGAAGAGCCGGCGTCGAAGATCGACGAGCTCTTGTCGTGGATGAAGTCAGAGGAGACCACTTCTTCGTCGGTGTAAGCCAGGATGCCCTTCATGTAGGTCTCGGACGCCTTCTTGAGGGCGGCCTTGATTTCGGCGAGAGAGGTTTCCTTGACGGTCTTGACGGTGAGATCGACGACCGAGACGGTCGGGGTCGGCACGCGGAAGGCCATGCCAGTCAGCTTGCCCTTCACTTCTGGAATCACGAGCGCGACGGCGCGGGCGGCACCGGTGGCGGACGGGATGATGTTGATCGCGGCGGAACGGCCACCCTTCCAATCCTTCTTGGACGGACCGTCGACGGTCTTCTGGGTAGCGGTGTAAGCGTGGACGGTGGTCATCAGGCCTTCGGCGACGCCGAAGCCTTCCTTCAGCAGCACGTGGACGAGCGGCGCGAGGCAGTTCGTGGTGCAGGAAGCGTTGGAGATGATGTGGTGGACAGCCGCGTCGTACTTGTCGTCGTTGACGCCGATGACGACGGTGATGTCTTCATCCTTGGCCGGAGCGGAGATGATGACCTTCTTAGCGCCGGCTTCGATATGACCCTTGGCCTTGGCGGCTTCGGTGAAGAGACCGGTGGACTCGATGACGACCTGGACGCCGAGGGCCTTCCAAGGCAGTTCGGCCGGGGTGCGGGCGGAAACCACGAGAATTTCCTTACCGTTCACGACGAGAACGTCGTCTTCCAGCTTGTCCGGGGAGGACTTCTTGGAGGAGACGGTGCCGTTGAAGCGACCCTGCGTGGAGTCGTACTTCAGGAGGTAGGCGAGGTTGTCCGCAGGGACGATATCGCCGACAGCGACGACGTCGAAGGTCGTGCCGAGGTGGCCCTGTTCGACGAGGGCGCGGAAGACGAGACGGCCGATGCGGCCGAATCCGTTAATAGCTACTTTGGTGGCCATGGTGTGGTGTATAGAAGAGTGGGTTCTCGCGGGAGCGGGAAAGGGATGAAAAAGGCCCTGCCGACCCCTATTGGCAAGCGAGAATGCGCATCAGGCTCCGGCCGACCAAACGGCAGAGGCTAAAGGCGGCAAAACCACCCTGCCCGCTTCGATTCGCGGAACGGGCCCAGGCGCATGGAGGCAGGAGGGGAACGGCGAGACGACCACGGGCGTCCAATTACCAGTACGCGGGAGATCAAGGCTGACCTCACGGTCATGCGGATTACAGGCCAGGAGCACGCGGGCCGCCCCGAGGGTCCCATCGGCGTTGAGGACGGCAACGAAGGCCTCGCCGCCCTCTTGATGCGTAACTTGCATCCAGCCAGCCGAGACCGCCTGGCGTGGGCGCATGGCCGCACCCGCGGCCGAAAGGCGGAAACCGACGAGGCGGGCGACGAACTCGTGCTCGGCCCGGAAACGCTCCAAGCGAACGGGGTCCAGCTGGTTCAGGTCCCCGCGGCGCCACGTATTCCCGACGCCGCGCTTGGTCATCAAGAAATCTTGGCCGGCGCACAGCATGGGTACACCCGCGGCGCAAAGGAGGATGACATGCATCATGCGGGTGCGCAGGACATCGTTCGGCGCGGGGTCGAGCGCGTCGGAGCCCGCCCGCTCAGTGATGCGATCCAGCCAAGCCATATCATCGTGTGACTGCGAGTAACGCAGGCGGGCCGCCGGACGGATCCCGCAAGCGGCGACGTGATGCAGCAAGTCCGCGGCTTTAGCATGCCCGCGGACGTAGGCCGGCAGGAATTCGCGGAACGCATCATCCCAACTAGTCCACGTACTGTCGTCGAGGTCACGGGCCGCATGGCCGCGAAAGCTCCACGGCTCGGCGATGAGAATCTTGTGCGGCGCGCGCACGCGGAAATCGGCTTCGATCTCACGCAACAGCGGCGTGCCGAGCAGTTCCGCCAGGTCGAGGCGCACGCCGTCGACACCGAGCGTCTCGGTCCAATGCCGCAGCGCCGCGTGCACGAGCCGCTTGAACATCGGCGCTTCGGCGCGCACGTCGTTGCCGCAACCGCTCCAGTTCGTCAGCTCGCCCTGCGGGTCGACGCGATAATAATAAGGGGCGTCGATGGCGCCCAGTCCGTTGGGCGAACCGAAATGGTTGAGCACCACGTCCATGATCACGGCCAGGCCAGCCTCATGGCAGGCACGTACGAGGTCGCGAAATTCCTCAAGGGCGACCACGCCCGGCGCAGAAGCATATTGATTGGCGACGCCGAACGCACTGACGGGCATGTAGCCCCAATGATATTCCTCGGCGGTTGTATGCTCGAACTCCGCGCAGGGCAGCAGTTCAAGGGCGTTCACACCCAATGCACGCAGGTAATTGCCCTGCGAACGGACATACCGGGCGAGGTCGCGGTAGCCGCCGGCACAAGGTGCGCCCTCGGCGAGGCCGAGCAGATCGCGCAGATGCCCTTCGAGGATGACGAGATCTTCGACCGGCGGAGGCACGAAGCCGTCCACAAAAGGAGCCAATGATTCCGGCCCGATGATGATGCCAGCAGACTGCTGCGGACCGACGACCGCCCGCGCCCAAGGATCAACGAGCTGCGTCTCGCCGAAACGCTCTTGGGTACCGGCCTCGTTGGAGGTGACGGCGATCCAATAATGTGAGCCGGTAAGATTTTCCGGATGCGTGGCCGACCAAGCGCCCTGGCCTTCGGGCTTGAGCGCGAGGAGGTGGCTCGCGCCACCGGCTGGGTTACGCCAAGTGACCTCGACGGCGCGGGCACGCGGAGCAAAGACGCGGAACTGCGTGGTGCGGCCGGAGACGAGCGCGCCGAAATTACCAGGCGGCTCGAGCACATCGAGTGGATCGGAGGCGAGAATGTCGCCGAGCTCAAGCAGGTCCGGCGTCTCGAAGATCATCCGCACCGGTGCGGCGGCCGGATCGGCGTCCTCTGCGTGGAAACGGAAGACATGCTTGTCGGTCCGGCGACGGGAGACGATCAGGTTGCGATGGTTCGAGGCGGAGCGAAGAATATTGTCGGCATCGTGCGGCGGCTCCACCCAGCGACCACCGTCGCGAAGGAATTTGAATTCGAACTCTTCAGCCGAGCCGAAGACGTCCTCGACGGCGACGCTCAGTTCGAAGCCTTCGGCGCCGGCGACGCAGACCGGATTCAGGACCCAGCGTTCCATATCGACGGCCTTGCCCCAATCGTTGAAGAGGCCGGCCACGCTGACCGTACCCTCGGCGACCTCCGGGCAGAGGGCCTTCCAGAAAAAGAAGTGCACGCGGCCAGCTTCCAGCCAATGCCCCGAACGCAGGGCCCAGGCACG
Organism: Verrucomicrobiota bacterium; assembly: GCA_041168485.1. Lineage (GTDB taxonomy): Bacteria > Verrucomicrobiota > Verrucomicrobiia > Opitutales > UBA953 > UBA953. The sequence continues at coordinate 361 of JBEEKW010000013.1, read as the reverse complement.
CGCATCGGCTGGCTCGAGTAAAGTCAGGCGGGCGGGCGGATTCAGGGAGAGCGGCGGCAGGTCCGGACCCATCCAGTCGGAGGTGAGCATGACGAGGCCGGAGACCTTTGTCTCCCAGCGCGCGCTGGCTAGCTCTCTCGTCATCAACGCCAAGAGGAAGGGCGGAAAAAGTTTTGGCGAGCAAAAGCGGGCTTCCCTCCCGTCCGCAGGTTAGCCACGATGCCCGCGTGGAAATCAGCGTACTAGTCAGCGACTGGGAGGGACACCGCCTCCTCGATTCCGGCGACGGGTTCAAACTCGAGGAGATCGGCGGCGTCCGCATGATCCGCAGCGAGCCCAAGGCCTGGTGGAGCAAATCCCT
>JBEEKW010000012.1:0-38611 GCA_041168485.1 Verrucomicrobiota bacterium | reverse complement strand
GACTGAGCCGGAGCGGGAGATGCCTTCGGTGTACATGATGTCGAACTCGCACTCCGTGAAGGGAGGGGCGACCTTGTTCTTCACGACCTTTACCTTGGTACGATTGCCGATGACCTTACCGGAAGGCTCCTTGATCTGGCCGATACGACGGATGTCGATGCGGACAGAGGAGAAGAACTTCAGGGCGCGGCCGCCGGGGGTGGTTTCGGGGCTACCGAACATCACGCCGATCTTTTCGCGAATCTGATTCGTGAAGATGCAGATGCAATTGGTGCGGCTGATGGCGGCCGTGAGGCGGCGCATGGCTTGGCTCATCATACGAGCTTGGACGCCGACGGTCGCGTCGCCCATCTGGCCGTCGAGCTCCTGCTTCGAGACGAGGGCGGCGACGGAGTCGATTACGACCACGTCGACGGCACCGGAGCGGATGAGGGTTTCGACGATATTGAGGGCGTCTTCGCCGGATTCAGGCTGGGAGACCAGGAGGTTATCGAGGTCGACGCCGACTACCTTAGAATAGCGAGGGTCGAGGGCGTGTTCGACGTCGACGAAGACGGCGTTGCCGCCCTGGCGCTGGATCTCGGCGATGATGGAGAGACAGAGGGTCGTCTTACCGGAGGACTCCGGGCCGAAGATCTCGACGATACGGCCGCGGGGGAGGCCGCCGACGCCCAAGGCAAGGTCGATGGCGACCGAGCCAGTGGAGACGGACGAGACCTGCATCTTAGTCGCGTCTCCCATGCGCATCAGGGTGCCATCGCCATACTGCTTGTTGATGGCGGAGAGAGCCAGATCGAGGGTCTTCTTCTCGGCTGCCTGGTTGGCAGATTTTTCCTTAGCGGTGGGTTCGGATTTGGCGGACATAGCGTTGGGTATGCGTAAGGGAAAGTGCCGTGGGCGGGGAGCCTTGCAAGCAAAATGAACAAATGTTCACTACTTCTTTATACCCCACCTTTGGGCGGGGGTTAGAAGCTAAATAAATCCACCAGCCACTCCCAGAAGCCCTCGTCTTTCTTGGCTTTTACGGGTGTTTTTCGGGCTGGCGTCTGGGCGAGCCGCAGGGCTTTCTCGGCCTCGATCTTCTTTAATTTAGCGAGACCTTGGGTCATCAGGTCGGCCGCCAGGCTATCCCGGAGGCGTTGCTCGGCCTTGGCTCCGGCCGGGCTTTGACAGCCGAGCACGACCGCGATGACCCGGATATCCTTATCCTTGGCGGTGGTCACGATGGAGGCGTGCGCCGCCACCGTCCACCCGGTCTTCAAGCCGTCGCAGCCGGGGAAGGACTCCAGGAGGTGGTTATGGTTAAGGAGTTCGAGCGGTTTGCCCGGTCGGCGTAAGATATACTGCTTCGTGCTGGTGTACTTAAGCGCTTCCGGGAACCGGCAGAGCGCGACCGAGAGCTTAGCCACATCGCGGGCGGTGGTGGTGTCATGCGGGCCTTTGCCGTAGGTGAGGCCACTGGGCGTCACGAATCGCGTGCGCGTCATACCCAGTTCGGCGGCGCGGCGGTTCATGCGGGCCACGAAGGCGGGGACGCTGCCGGCACGATCGATGGCGAGGGCCACGGCCACGTCGTTGGCGGACTTCAGCAGCAGCGCGTGGAGCATCTCGTCGACCGTGAAGCTTTCGCCCGGTGCCAGCCAGACCTGCGAGCCCCCGATGTCGGCGGCGGCCTTGGTGACCTTCACCTGGCTACGCAGGGTCGTCTGGTTCGCCCGGATATCCTCGAGCACCAGAAGGGTCGTCATGAGCTTCGTCACGCTCGCCGGATAGCCCGGAGAGTCGGCTCGCTCTTCCGAGAGCACCATCCCGGTCGCGGCGTCGACGCAGATCGTGCCATCGACCCTCATGCCGGCCTTTGAATAGGGGGTGGCGGCGGCCGCCTCGGCCGGGAACGACAAACTCAGAAGGAGGGCGGCGATGGCGGCGAAGCGCACGCGCGATTGGTTGACGGACCGCGCCCGTGAGCAAGACCGATTTGCGTTAATATTATTACTGGTCCAACTTATTGGTATGCGCCTCTACCTGCTCCGACATGCCGAAGCCGACCCCGGGACGCCGGACGCTTCGCGCGACCTCACCGCGCAGGGGCAGCGGCAGATCGCCTTGCTCGCCAAGGGCGCGGGTCGGGTGCCGCTCGAGGAGGTCGACGCGATCGAGCATAGCCCGCTTGTCCGCGCGGTGCGTACAGCCCAACTGCTCCGCCTCGCAACGGGTTCGCCGTTGCCGCTCAAGGTCCTAGGCGGACTGGAGCCAGAGAACGACCCGCGCAAGACGGCGGCGCTGCTCGCCAAATCGCGCCGCAGCCGCCTGTTGGTCGGGCATAATCCACATCTAGCCGAACTGACCGCTTTGCTCTTGGGCCTGGCCGATGGCGGTGCCACGGTCCGTTTCCGCAAATCTGGCCTGCTGGCCTTGGAGCGCACGGCCAAGCCGACGCGCCTCCGTCCGTATGGTTCATGGAGCCTGTTGTGGATGATTCCGCCGGACCTCGCGAAATGACACGGCCCGTTCTTGACGCAACGCAGGCCCGCCCCGACCCTGCCAACGTGCCCGAAAGCCGCCGACATTTTCTCATTTGGAGCGCCGTGGCCGGCGGGCACCTTGCGGCCATCGCGGCGGTCTGGATGGGCGGGGCCCTCGGCGTCAGCGAAGCCTCCCGCGAAGGCGGCTTGATTCTCGTGACACTCGTGACCGAGCCGGTCGCGCTGCCGGGCGAAGCCAAGGGAGGCGTGGCGCTTGGTGCTGGTCTGCCCGTCCCCGTCGCGCTGAACGTCCCCGTCGCCGTTCCTTCGGCCACGCCGCTCGTCGCGGCGCCGACCATCGCGTCGGTGTCGACTTCCGCAGTGGCGGTCGCCGTCGCAACTCAGGGCGAAGTCCTCGCCGCCGCACCGGCCCCGGTCGCCGAAGTCTTCGTGCCACCGTCCTTCCTTTCTCGTCAGGAGCCGGCCTATCCCGAGCGCGCGCGTCGTGCCGGTGTCGAAGGCGTCGTCGGCGTGCGCATCGCGCTCGCTCCGGATGGTTCCGTGCGGCAGGTCGATTTAACGCAGAGTTCTGGTAGCCGTCTGCTCGACGAAGCTGCGTTGGCGGCTGCTCGCGCATCGACCTTTGCGCCCGCCTCGCGCAACCGGACGCCGGTTGAGTCGGAAGCCATCGCGAGCTACCGCTTCGAGCTGCGCTGAATCACTCAGCGGGAGAGAGGCCAAGCGCCTTATCTCAGGGTGACATAGTCGGGATGGGTACCGACGATCATCTGCCCGAAGCGACCCCAGTCGCCCGGGTTGAGGGAGCGGTCAATGATGACGGTGCTCGGCACGGTGGGTTCACAGCGGACGGACCAGAGCGGGCGCGCACTCGTCGGCAGCATGCCGAAGCGGATGTCTCCGATGAGCACCGCGGAGCCGTCGGCCGTGAAGCTATTCCAGCCCTGCGTGAAGCGGGAGAAGTCGGCGATGATGATCGCCGCGGGCGAGCCGGCCGCGGGTAGGCCAGCGCTGCGTGGAGTCAAGGCCACGCGTTTTTCGCCGACAATCACCTGCGGGTCCATGAACGGCATGACACGCACGGCAGCCGTATGCCACTTGCCGTCTTCGAGCCACACGCATCGCCAGACGACGAGGTTGAGGGCGGTCGGCTTGACCGCGACGCGTTCGATGCGGCGGGTGACCTGCTGCGAGGCGAACCACTGGCGCAGCGCAGTCTCCGCTCGCGCGTGCTGCCAGACGCCGAGCAACGCGTACGACGTAAACCAGACCAGGCCGTAGACGGCGAGTCGGGGAGCGGCCTTCTTCCAGGCGAGGATGGCGAGCACCAGCACGGGTAGCGTGGCGAAGAGGTCAATGATTGGCATGCAATCCCAAGCGTAGCGTCCGGTGTCGAAAGGCCAGAGCAGCATCGTGCCGTAACTCGTGCACGCATCGCAAAGCACATGCGACAGCGCCCCCGCTAGGCCGGGCAGCAGTAGGTCTCGCCAATGGGCGTCCGGTCGCCGGCGGAAGAACCAGGCTGAGATCAGGGCCGCAAGGAGACCCCAGACCGGCGCGAAGGCGAAGCTGTGCGTGAAGTGACGATGCCAGCGGAAGGAGACGAGCGGGTCGCCAGCGGAGCGGATGAAGACATCCAGGTCGGGGCCTTCGCCGGCGAGCAGACCCGCGAGGGCGGCAGCGGGCAGGGAGGCGCCGGCGCGGCGGACGGCGATACCGGCGGCGATGCCGAGAGCGGCGTGCGTGACATTATCCATGCGATGAACTTACGAGCCTCGGTCGGGGAAGGAAGGCGGACTTTCATTTTTTCGCCGGAAGCCGCCAATAGGCTGGAACTCCGAGACGTTCTCTCCGTCTAATCTGATACCCCATGAGACTGCTTTTCTCCGCCTTGGCGCTGTGCGCCGCTATCCTCGGTCAGGCTGCCGACAAGGACTACCCGCTCGCCGACGCCCAAGAGGTCCGCGCCCGCGGTGGCCTGCCGAACTTCTTCCAGAAGGCCCAGACGACCGGCGCCGAGCTCAAGATCGGCTACCTCGGCGGCTCGATCACCGCGCAGAAGGGCTGGCGCGTGCAGACCCTCGCCCATTTCCAGAAGGCCTATCCGCAGTCGACCTTCACGGAGATCAACGCCGCCATCGGCGGTACTGGTTCGGACCTCGGCGTCTTCCGCGTCCAGCAGGACGTGCTCTCGAAAGGACCGGACCTACTCTTCGTCGAGTTCGCCGTGAATGACGGCGGCGCGGACCCGCAGCGCATCATCCGCTGCATGGAAGGCATCGTGCGCCAGACCTGGAAGGCCAACCCCAAGACCGATATCTGTTTCGTCTACACCCTGACCGAAGCGCTTTCCCCGCCCATGCTCGAGGGTAAGCTGCAGCGTTCCGCGAGCGCGATGGAGAAGGTCGCCGACTTCTACGGCATCCCGTCGATCACGCTCGGCATGGAAGTCGCCAAGCTGGCCAAGGCCGGCAAGCTACTTTGGAAGGCGCCGTTGCCGAAGACCGACGCCGACAAGGCTGCGCTCGGCGACAAGTTCGTCTTCGCGGCGGATGGCACGCATCCGCATGACTCGACCGGCCAGGTACTTTATACGCAGGCCATCGTCCGTTCGCTACCAGCGCTCGCCATCGCGAACAACACGCCGACACCTCACGTGAGCAACCTCGCCCTCGATCCGGCGAACTACGAGCGTGCGACGCTCGCGCCGATCACGTCTGCCAAGTTATCCGACGGGCTCGTGCCTGCGGACATGAAGACCGCCGATTACGCCAAGGCCTGGGCGAACCGCTTGCCCGCGATGGTCCGACTCACGCAGCCTGGCCAGAGCATCGAATTCAAATTCAAGGGCACGCACTGTGCCGTGTATGATATTCTCAGCCCGGCCGGCGGCATGGTGGCCGTGACCCTCGACGGTAAGGTGCAGAAGACCGTCCAGCGTATCGACGCTTATTGCACTTACTCCCGCCTAGGCAGTTTCACCATCGGTACCGACCTGCCGGAAGGCGTGCACACCGTCCGACTTGAGCTCTTAGCCGACCCAATCGACAAGGCCGCCGTCCTCGCGAAGAACAAGAACCAGATCGATAAGCCCGAACGCTTCGCCCCCCTGCATTTCTTCCCGGGTGCGCTGCTCATCCTCGGTGAACTGGTCCCTTAATAGGACTCGAACCGACGCCCAGCCTTGACCGCCCCCTGACCCCCTCCAAAACTCCGCCTCCTCCCCCCATCACCACACACCCATGCGTTTCGGCCTCAATACGTTCCTCTACGCTTCTCCGTTCACCAACGAGAGCGTCCACCTGTTCAAGAAGCTCAAGAACTGGGGCTTCCACACCGTCGAGATCCCGATCGAGGATCCGTCGCATACCGACCCGAGGTTCCTGAAGGCCGCCGCCGCCAGCGCCGGTATCGCCATCGGTTCCATCTGCGCCTGCATGGGCCCAGGTCGTGATCTGCGCGGTTCAGCCGCGGACCAGGCCGCCGGCCGTAAGTACATCATGGCGCTCATCGACCAGGCCGCCGTCGCCGGTTGCCCACGCATCATCGGCCCGCTCTATTCCGTCGTCGGCCTCATCGGCGCGCATGACGACAAGACCAAGGCCAAGCACTTTAAGATGGTCGTCAAGAACCTCAAGGCCATCGGCAAGTACGCCCAGAAGAAGGGCATCGAGCTCGACATCGAGCCGCTCAACCGCTTCGAGACCGACTTCCTCAACACTTGCGACCAGGGCCTGCGCCTCGTCAAGGCGATCAATCTGCCCAACGTGAAGCTCCACCTCGACACGTTCCACATGAACATCGAGGAGAAGAACCAGGCCGCCGCCATCCTCAAGGCCGGCAAGCACCTCGGTCACTTCCACGCCTGCGGTACCGACCGTGGCACCCCCGGTGGCGACTCCCTTGATTGGAAGCCCATCGTCGCCGCCCTGAAAAAGATCGGCTACAAGCAGGACGTCGTCATCGAGTCCTTCACCACTGACGTCAAGGTGATCGCCCGGGCCGCCGCCATCTGGCGCGCCATGGAGCCGCACCGCGACGACATCGCCGTCAAGGGCCTGAAGAACCTGAACCGTTTCTTTGGCAAGCAGAAGTAACCCTCCCGCCCAATCTCTCATGAAACTGCTCACCCCTCTCCTCGCCCTCGCCGCGCTCTGCGTGTCGGTTTCCGCCGAGGACAAGAACCTGTTCAACGGCAAGGATCTCGCCGGCTGGAAGGGTCTCGATTTCTGGTCCGTCGAAGACGGTGCCATCACCGGCCGGACGACCAAGGAGAAGCCCACCAAGGGCAACACCTTCCTCGTCTGGGAAGGCGAAGTCGCTGACTTTGAACTGACGTTCCAGTACAAGATTATCGGCGGTAACTCCGGCGTGCAGTACCGCAGCAAGCTCGTCGACGAAAAGGGTTTCGTGATCGCTGGCTACCAGGGCGACTTCGAAGCGGGCAAGACCTACTCCGGCATTCTCTATGAAGAGAAGGGCCGCGGTATCCTCGCCAAGCGCGGCGAGAAGGTCGTCGTCAAGGAAGGCGCCGACGCCAAGAAGCCGAAGATCGAAGTCACTGGCTCGCTCGGCAAGACCGACGAGATCCAGGCTAAGATCAAGGCCGAGGCCTGGAATGAATATCGCGTCGTCGCCAAGGGCGGCCACCTGCAGCACTTCATCAACGGCGTCCAGACCGTCGACGTCACCGACGAGACCGCCGTCGGCGCCAAGAAGGGTCTCCTGGCCCTCCAGCTCCACGCTGGTCCGCCCATGGTCGTCCAGATCAAGGACATCGTCCTTAAGGAAATTAAATAACTCACCATGAAAAAATCCCTCCTCAGCCTCCTCCTGCTCTCGGCTGCGTTCGTCTCGGCCGCCGACAAGAAGAATGTCCTCCTTATCGCTGGCAAGCCGAGCCACGCCCCGGGCGAGCACGAGCATAACGCCGGCATCCAGCTCCTCGCGTCCGGCCTCAAGCAGTCCGCCGCCGATCTTGTCAACGTTGACGTTTCCCTCAACGGCGAGTGGCCGTCCGACGAGCGCGTCGCCAAGGCCGACACGATCGTGATCTACTCCGATGGCGGAGGCGGCCACCCGGCCCTCCCGCACCTCGACCAGCTCGCCAAGAAGATGGCCGCCGGCACCGGCTTCGTCTGCCTGCACTACGCCGTCGAGCCCGCCTACGAGCGCGCCGGCTGGCTGAGCGTCGACGGCAAGCCCGTCAGCCCGCCTCCGGCTGGTCGTTCCTCGACCGGCAAGGGCGCCCTCGAGCTCAAGGATTGGCTCGGTGGATACTTCGAGCAGCACTGGTCCGTGAACCCGCACTGGACCGCCGACTTCAAGGTCATCCCTGATCACCCGGCGAGCCGCGGCGTGAAGCCTTTCGGGTCCAACGACGAATGGTATTTCAACATGCGTTTCCGCGACGGCATGGAAGGTATCACACCGCTCCTGTCCGCGCTCGCTCCCGCCGAGACCATGAGCCGCGGCGATGGACCGCACTCCGGCAACCCTGATGTGAAGAAGATTGTCCTCGAGGAGAAGAAGCCCGCGGTCGTTGCCTGGGCCGTCGAACGCAAGGACGGCGGTCGTGGTTTTGGTTTCACCGGTGGCCATTATCACGCCGGCTGGGCTAACGACAGCCAGCGCACGCTCGTCCTCAACGCGATTGTCTGGACCGCGAAGGCCGAAGTCCCTGCCGCCGGCGTTGTCACGAAGTTCACCGAAGAAGAACTCAAGGCGAACCTCGACAAGAAGGCCCCGCGTAAGGCCCCTAAGAAGAAGTAAGCGGCCTCTAGGTGGCCCATATCAGGTCGGAGGTTCGCCTCCGGCCTTTTTCGTGCCCGGAAAAGACGCGGGTCGTTTGACCTCGGCGACCACTCCGCAACCTTGCTGGCATGTCTAAGCACATTGCGATCATCGGCGGCACCTCCGGCATCGGCCGCGCAACTGTCGCGCAGCTTCAGGCCGACGGATACACGGTTTACGCCGCGTGCCGCTCGCCCGAGAAACTTGCCGACCTCGACATCGTCGCGCAACCGTTCGACGCCGCCGCGCCTAGTCCGCTCACGTGGCCCGAGCGCCTTGATGGCTTCGTCTATTTCCCGGGTTCAATCTCGCTCAAGCCCTTCCATCGTCTGACGCCGGAGGATTTCCAGCGCGACCTCCAGGTGAACCTCTTCGGCGCCATCGCCGCGCTGCAGTCGGCGCTGCCCGCGCTCAAGGCCTCGGGCAACGCCTCCGTCGTGCTCTTCTCTACCGTCGCCGTCGCGCAGGGTATGCCCATGCACGCCAGCATCGCCGCAGCGAAGGGCGCCGTCGAAGCGCTCGCGAAGAGCCTCGCCGCCGAATGGGCGCCGGCCATCCGCGTTAACGTCATCGCCCCTTCACTGACGGACACACCGCTCGCCGGTGCGTTGCTTAATTCGGACCTGAAGAAAGAAGCCGCGGCCAAGCGTCACCCGCTGCAGCAAGTCGGCCGCTCCGAAGATATCGCCACGCTCGTCGCGCACCTTCTTTCCGGACACTCGCGTTTCATGACGGGCCAGGTGCTCCATGTGGACGGCGGCCTGTCGTCGGTGCGCACGTTCTGATCTAGGCACAAAAAACCCGGGTACCTGGTGGGCCCGGGTTTCGAAGGAGCCTGTGCTCCGGTTAGATCAGCATCAGCGCGGGTTCTTCAAGGAGCTGCTTGAGCGCCTGGAGGAACTGCGCGGCGTTGGCGCCGTCGACCACGCGGTGGTCGCCCGAGAGGCCGATGACCATGCGGTGGCCGATGACCATGCGGTCCTGGGCGTCGACGACGGGCTTCTTGATGGTCGCGCCGACGGAGAGAATCGCGGCGTTGGGTACGTTGATGATACCGTAGAAACCGGTGACGCCAAACATGCCGAGGTTGGTGACCGTGAAGGTCGAGCCCGACATCTCGCCCGGCGTGAGCTTCTTCGAGCGGGCCTTGCCGATGAGCGCCTTCGCTTCGATGGCGATGTCCTTGAGTGTCTTCGCGTGCGCGTCGCGGATGACCGGGGTGACCAAGCCATCTTCGAGGGCGACGCCGAAGGAGAGGTGGACCGCACCGTGGGTGCGGATGCTCGTGCCAGCCCAGGAAGCGTTGACTGCAGGGACGCGGCGAAGGGCTTCCGCGGAGGCCTTCAGAATGAAGTCATTGACCGAGAGCTTGATCGCGTCGGCGCCGGTTTCGGCGAGGCGCTTGTTCAGTGATTCGCGCATCGCCATGAGCGGAGCGGCGTCGACTTCGACTTCGAGGTAGAAGTGGGGGACCGTGATCTTGGACTCTAGGAGTCGGCGAGCGATCGTCTGACGCATGCCGCCTACCGGGACGTCGGCGTCAGGCTGGATACCCTTGCCGTCCGCGGGCGGAGCGACCGCGACGTTGAGCGGTCCGGAAGGAGCGGAAGCGGCCGGAGCCGAAGCAGCGGCGGCGACATCGCGACCGACGACGCGGCCACCCGGGCCGGAGCCGGCGAGGGCGGCGACATTGAGCGCGGCTTTCTCGGCCATGCGCTTGGCGTAAGGCGAGGCCTTGGTACGGGAAGCGTCGGACTGCGTCGTCACGGAGCCAGAGGAAGTAGGAGCAGCGGGGACGCAGCTCACTTCGGCCTTCTCGGGAATGGCTGGGACGGCGGTCTTCGGAGCTTTTGGCGCCGGAGCGGCAATGGGCTCAGGGGCGGCTTCGCCCTTCTTGCCGATGGCGCAGATCGGAGCGCCGACGGGCAGCTGCTGGCCGGCCGGGGCGTAGATCTTGAGGATCGTGCCGGGCACGGTGCAGGAAAGCTCCATCGTCGCCTTGTCGGTTTCGACTTCAGCGAGGATGTCGCCGAAGGCCACTACTTGGCCTTCCTTGATATTCCATTTTACCAAAGTCCCCACCGACATCGTGTCGGAGAGCTTCGGCATATCGATAATTTCAGCCATCGGATTTGAAAAGTAAGCGGGGAGGGGGTTAGGCGAGCACTTTGAGCGCTTCGGCGACGACGCGTTCGACGTTGGGCATCTGCAAGTCTTCCATGCGCTTGCAGTAGATCTGCGGAGCGTCGATCGAGGACACGCGATGGATCGGGGCGTCGAGTTCGTCGAACGCCTTCGACTGGATGAGGTAGGCGACCTGGGCATCGACGCCGCAGAAGGGCTTGTTCTCTTCGACCAGCAGGGCGCGGTGCGTCTTGCGGACGGAGGCGAGGATGGTCTCCTCGTCGAGCGGGCGGATGGAACGGAGGTCGACGACCTCGACGCTGACGCCGTGTTCCTTCTCGAGGATTTCGGCGGCCTTGAGGCTCGTGATCACGGCGCGGCCGTGGGCGACAATCGTGAGGTCGGTGCCTACGCGCTTCACGTCGGCGACGCCGAGCGGCACGATGTAGTCTTCGTCGGGGACCTCGCCCTTATCGTTATAAAGAATCGTATTCTCCATCACGTAGACCGGATCGTTATCGCGGATGGCGGCCTTCATCAGGCCCTTGGCGTCGTACGGGGTGGCCGGGCAGACGACCTTGATACCCGGGTGGGAGGCGAGGATGGCCTCGGGGGTGTGGGAGTGGGTGGCGCCGACGTTGGTTCCGCCGTTGGCGGGGCCGCGGATGACGATCGGGCAGTTGATGAGACCACCGGACATGTAGCGGATGTTGCCGGCGTTATTCACGATTTGGTCGAACGCGACGTACGAAAAGGACCAGAACATCAGCTCCATCACGGGTCGGATGCCGAGCATCGAGGCGCCGATGCCGAGGCCGATGAAGCCCGCTTCGGAAATCGGGGTATCGACGATGCGCTTCGGACCGAACTCCTTGAGGAGGCCCTCGGTCACCTTATAGGCGCCGTTGAACTGGGCGACTTCTTCGCCCATGATGACGACCTTGTCGTCGCGCTTGAGTTCTTCGCGCATCGCGGCACGGAGCGCCTCGCGGTAGGAAATGACAGCCATGACAGTGTGTGCGAAGAGGGGTTATTCGAAGATGATGGTACCGCGGCTCGTGGTCTTCGGCCCGCGGTTGTCCTCTTCCCAGTAGATGTGCTTCGTGATGTCGGCGACGGTAGGGTCCGGCGATTCATCGGCGAAGATAGCGGCCTTATCGGCCTCAGCCATCGCGGCTTCATTGATCTTCAGGGAGAGTTCGGGGGTCAGCACCTTTTCGCCGAGGAGTTCCTGTTCGAAAGCGAACACCGGGTCTTTCTTTTCGCGGTACTCCTTGATCTCTTCCTTATCGCGGTAGGTCTTGTCCGGGTCGGCCATGGAGTGGCCGAAGTAGCGGTAGGTAAAGATTTCGAGGACGGTCGGTTTGGATTCTTCGTGGGCGCGCTTGAGCGCGATGGCCGTCTTGGCGCGGACTTCGTAGACGTCGTGGCCGTTGATGACGTCCCAGGCCATGTTATAACCTTCAGCGCGCTTCGCGAGGCAGCCCGGGTGGGCGGTCGACCGCTCCTGGGAGGTGCCCATTGAGTAGCCGTTGTTCTCGACGACGAAGATGACCGGGAGGTCCCAGAGGGAGGCCAGGTTGTAGGCTTCATGGACCGCGCCTTGGTTGACGGCGCCGTCACCCATGTAGACGAGGCAGCTGCCCTTCAGGCCCATGTATTTGACGGCGTAGGCGAGGCCGGTGCCGAGAGGGGCTTGGCCGCCGACGATACCGTGGCCGCCCCAGTAGTTCTTATCGGGGGCGAAGTAGTGCATCGAGCCGCCCTTACCTTGGGAGCAGCCGGTGACGCGTCCGGTCAGTTCGGCCATGCACTCGTTCATGCCCATGCCGACCATCAGGCCGTGGCCGTGGTCGCGGTAGCCCGTGATGATATGGTCGTGCTTACCGAGGAGGGAGATTGTGCCGGCGGCGACGGCCTCCTGGCCCACGTAAAGGTGAAGGAATCCGCCGATCTTACCCTGCTGGTAGATACGGATGCAGCGCTGCTCGAAATGGCGGATACGAGCCATTTTGGTGTAAAGGGCGATTTTGTCGGCCTTTGACATGGATGCGTTGGCCGGATCTTTGGCGTATTCCGAAGGGCCGGCAGGGCGCTTCAGGGATTCCGGGTGGGTAAGGACAGCGGGCTTGGCCACGGTAGTTCGTTTGGATTGATTGGAGAGGTCTGGCGGGGAAGGTCAAGCGTCCCCTCCCTTAGGCTCAATTTGCCTTGACCCGCCTTGCCGCCATCCTCCCTTTTCCTCTATCCTGCGTTCGTCTCAGGACAGACCCCTTATATGGAAGAAACCCACGAGGCTTTGGCCCGAGAATTCACTGTGCAGAACCGGATGGGCATCCACACCCGGCCGGCTGCCCAAATCGTCCGTCTGGCTAACCGCTATCCGGACGTCGAAATCACCGTCTCCAAGGACGAGGAGTCCGTGAACGGCAAGAGCATCATGGGACTCATGATGCTGGCCGCCGGCCAGAACTCGAAGCTCCGCTTCTCGGTCCGCGGCAAGGATGGCGCCGCGCTCCTCGGAGAGATGGAAGCGCTGTTCGCCCGGAAGTTCGACGAGTCCTGACCGTTCGCCCCATGAACCTGTTCCTCGCCTCCCTGATTTTCATCGCCGCTGGCGAGGTGGCGCCTCCTCCGTCCATCCCGGATACGGAGGTGGGGCGTTACCTTAAGTCTAACGAGCTCATTGAGTGGACCAGCTCCATGCGGGCCAACTCGGCGGGCGAGACCCGCGTGAAGACTGGCCAGAGCATCATGAAGATGAGCAACGACACCTTGCCGGCTAACGCCCCGAAGGCCGGCAGTATTTCCGAGACGCCGGAGCAGATTAAAATCCGCGCCCAGAAGATTATCGACGAAGGTAATGCGCAGATCCAGCAGGCCTTGCCTTCGCTAGTCCGACTGCGGGCGATTGCCGCCGTCCGGGCCGCCGAAAAGACCAAGCCGGTCACCTTCACCGCCGATTTTGCGCCGACGGCTTGGAATGTGGCCGTGAGCCAGTCCGTCGTCCGTCTGCAGAAGCAGGCCCGCGATCTGGGTTACGCCAAGGTGCATTTCATCGGTTCGATTAGCCTGCTTGGCGATGGTAAGCTCAATCGACCAGCGGACATGACCGCCGACATCCGCTCCGCGTGGGCCAAGGCGGACGATAAGTCGCTCGCGCCCGTTCCAGCGGAAGGCTACAGTTATATTCCCGCTATCGATAAGGGCACGCCGGCAATCTCCAAGGGTCTCAAGCCAGCCACCGCTCCGAAGCAGGTCGCCGTCGTCTGGGCTGAATATTATGCCGTGGCTGCCGAAGGCGCGCGCGGCCTGCACTTCCTTCGCTTGGCCGACGCGCACAGCATGCGCCTCATCGCCTCCGAGGTCGCCTTCACCGAGTATGGTGTCGCCGCGGCCCCCGCCGGCATCTGTCAGGTCGCATTGCGTGATAACCGCAGTTTCCTCCCTCGCCTCAGTGAAGGCGGCGACTGGGTGCTCGGCTTTGATCGCGTGAGCAACCCGCTCGGCTCCGCCCTCCTGGCCCATCTTTCGGTCACCCAGAGTAAGCTCGGCGTCGCCGCGGCACCGTATGTGGTGATCGTCGCTGGCGGGGGCCCCGCTGGCTCCGATGGGGTCCGGGCCAAGTGGCGCGCCGTCACGGACACAGCTCCAGCCGGAGTCATCGCTTTCCAGATCTCAAGCATCCCGACCGTCGGCGAAGGCGTCGATGTCGGTCAGTTGACCCTGACCATCGCGCTCCCCGCAGCGGCGAAGTGATCAGTCTTGCGCCTTGCGCGCGGCCTTCATCTCGATCGTCGTCGCGCGCTTGAGCTTCTTCACCTTGGCCGCGGTCAGCAGCTGGTGCGGACGCGTCATACGATCGATAAACAGGACACCCTGGCAATGGTCATGCTCATGCTGCACGCAACGGGCGAGCAGGCCGGAGCATTCGAGGACGTGCGGCGCGCCGTCGGCGTCGCGGTAGCGCACGATGGCCCGCTCGACGCGCTCAACGTCGCCGGTGATACCGGGGAAGGAGAGGCACCCTTCGGTGTAAGTGTCAGGCTCTCCGGCCGGCACGCTCACGGTCGCGTTGGCGAGGAGCATCGGCATGATTTCTTCCGTCTGGCGGGGTTTGCCGTCGAGCAAAGGAATGAAGTCCTCGTCGTGCACGTTCATGACGAAAAGCTGCAAGGAAAGCCCGACCTGCGGGGCCGCGAGGCCGATGCCCTTGGCGGTCTTCATCGCGCTCAACATCGCGTCGCCCAGCGAACGCAGCGCGGGGCCGAACTCCTTGACGGGATCGCCTTTGGCCCGGAGGATCGGGTCGCCGTAGGGGCGGATCGTGAATTCGGCCATGGCTTCTGGTTACCTTTCTTCGGCGGGCGTGAAAGCGAAATCGCTCAGTCTTTCGGACGGAAGTCGCCTTTTTCGCAGCGACGGACGAAGGCCTCCGTGCGCTTGCGGATACGATCCCATTTCTCGCGGAGTTCCTGGGTCTCGTCGGCGGTGATGCGTTGGTCTTCCATCGCGTCGGCGACGTCGGCGATGAGGAGGCCAAATTCGCGGACGAGGGCGTTGGCGGCTTTATCCAGGTTGCCGCTCGGAGTTTCGCCTTCGATCGGGGTAAACTGGCCGCCGGCGCGTCGGGCGAGCCAGTCGACAATCCGGGTGTCGCCGGTGAGGTCGATCAGCAGGGCGGTGCGGTGGAGCGGGTTGGGTTGGCCGCTGCCTTTTTCAGCCGGCTCTCGCCACTTGTAGAGCATCGAGGGAGAGACGCCGAGCGACTTGGCAATCTCCCCGTGTCGATTGAGCTGGCTGTCCTTGCCGCCACCATCGCCGGCCTTGAGGAGGGCGTCCTGCAGAACGAGGTGCGCTTCCTTGATGGGGGTAAGACGGGGGGCGGGGGGTTTCTTGGCCATGGTCGAGCGTAGGGCGGGCGGTGCGCGGCCCGCAAGCGTCCTGCGGATATTACAGGTTTTTTACCTTATTGTAAGGCGGCCGGGCCAGAAAAGATTGGAAAGAGGAAAGGGGGCCGCCATCGTTGACCGCATGATGCTTTTCGCCGCCTCCCCGGAAGAGGTTTCCTTAATTTTGCCCATCGGCCTGCTCGTCGCTGGTTTGGTTTTGATCGGGGTGGAGTTCTTTCTTCCGACGGTCATTCTTGGTTTCCTCGGCGCCGTCGTCTCTTTTGCGGGCATCTATCTTTCGGCAGAGGCGGGCGCTCTCACCTGCGGGATTTTCTGTGGCGTATTCCTGGTCGTCCTGACGCTCGAGTTCTTCGCTTTCCGCCGCCTCTTACCGCAGACCGCTATCGGCCGTTCGATGATCAACGTCAGTAGCAACGAAGGCTCGGCCGTTCCTGCCGCTGCCGGTTATGCCGTCTACGTCGGTAAGACCGGCAAGGCCGCCACCGTGCTCGCGCCTTCCGGCACGATTGAAATCGACGGCACCTTGATCGAGGCCTTCTCGCTCGACGGTTTCGTCGAACGTGGAGCCGCCGTCGTCGTCACCGAGGCCGGTTCCGGCCGCGTGACCGTTCGCCGCTCCCGCTGACCCCTTTTTTCTCATGAATACCATGCCTAATATCATCATCTGGATTGGCGCCGGAGCCCTGCTCCTGTTCGTCCTCTTCCTGCTCTCCTTCCTCGCCGTCTGGGTGCGCGCCCGTCTCGCCGGCGCCGAGGTCGGCCTTTTCGACCTCGTCGGCATGCGCCTGCGCAGCGTTCCCTACGCCGTAATCGTCGATGCCAAGATCGCCGCCACCAAGGCCGGGCTCACGGTCGAAGTCGAGAAGATCGACGCCCACTACCTCGCCGGCGGCAACATCGTGCAGACGGTGCAGGCGCTCATCGCCGCCCAGAAGGCCGGCTTGCATCTCGATTGGAATCGCGCCTGCGCGATCGACATCGCCACCCGCGGGACGAATAAATCCGTGCTCGAAGCCGTGCTCACTTCCGTCAGCCCCAAGGTCATCGACGTGCCTAATCCGGCCAGTGGCCGCACCACGATTGATGCCGTCGCCAAGGATGGCATTCAGGTGAAGGTGAAGGCCCGCGTGACCGTCCGCACTAACCTCGACCGTTTCGTTGGCGGTGCCCAGGAAGAGACCATCATCGCGCGCGTCGGCGAAGGTATCGTCACCACCATCGGCTCCTCGGAGAGCTACAAGATCGTCCTCGAGAACCCCGATCGCATCTCCAAGACCGTCCTTGAGCGTGGTCTCGACGCCAACACCGCTTACGAGATCATGTCCATCGACATCGCGGACGTCGATGTCGGCGACAATATCGGCGCGATGCTCCAAGAAGCCCAGGCCAACGCCAATAAGAACATGGCGCAGGCGCAGGCCGAAATCCGCCGCGCGGCCGCCGTCGCGCTCGAACAGGAAATGCGCGCCCGCGTCGAAGAGATGCGTGCCCGCGTCGTCGAAGCCGAGGCCCAGATTCCGCAGGCCCTCGCCGATGCGCTGCGTTCCGGCCGCATGGGCTACATGGATTTCCAGCGTCTCGAAAACCTCCGTTCCGACACCGAGATGCGTAAGGGTATCGCCGGTGACGGTCCCGCGCCCGGCGCCAAGGCCTGAGCATGGATCTGGCGCTCGTCATCAAGATCGTCATCGGCTTGGTCGCTTTCGCGGCTTGGGTCGCCGGCAAGATCAAGGCGGAGGCCGGCCAGCCGGCCCCGATCGCCGTGCCCCCGCCCGTGCCGCGTCGCACCCGTCGGGTACGCAATGCGCCGCCGCCCCTCGCGCCCGAGCCGGAGCCTTCGGCCCCTGTCGCCGCGGTCCATCTCGACGACACGTCCCTCGTGGTCACGCGGCCGGCCCGCGCGCAGTCGCGCCTACAGTTTCGCGGCACGGCTGCTCTCCGTCAGGCGCTCGTCGCCCGCGAAGTGCTCGGCCTACCGCTGTCGCTGCGCCCGCCGCGCTTCTAATCAGCGGCGCGGTGCGAAGAGGCGCGCGGTCAGGTAGGGCAGCGCGCAGCAGAGCACAATTCCGGCCCCCGACGGTACCGCCGGTGCGTAGTAAGAAAGATATAGCCCGCCGAACCCGCCGAGGATGGCGCAGCCAGCGCCCCAGGCCATCACCTGAGGCACGGTTCGTCCGAGTAACACGCCCGTCGCGGCGGGGATGACGAAGAGGGCGGTCGTGAGCAGTGCGCCGACGAGGCGCACGCAGGCGACTGAGCCCAGCGCGACGAGCACGAGGAGCACGGCGCGCATGAGCGCCGGCCGGGCGCCGAGCAGAGAGGCGTATTCTTCGTCGAAGGAGGCGAGTTCGAGCTCCTTGTGCAGCACTCGGAGCCCGAACAGCACGATGGCGGCGGTGACGCCGATGACGAGTAGGTCTTCGCTGCCGACCGAGACCACGCTGCCGAAGAGCAGCCCAGCGAAGTCGCGCCAGGAGTTAGCCTGCTGCATGAGCGCAATACCCGCGGCGAACATCACCGACAACATCACGCCGACCGCGCTGTCTTCACTTGTGCCTTTGCGTGAAGCGAGCCAAGCGGCGCCGGCCGCGGTGAGCAGGGCGGCGACGAGCGCGCCCAAGTAAGGCGAGAGGCCGAGGAGGAGCGCCCCGACGACGCCAGGCAGGATCGAGTGCGTGAGCGCGGTGCTCACGAAGGCCATGCGCCGGAGCACGACGTATGCGCCCAGGCAGGCGCAGGTCGTACCGCTGAGGACGATGGCGAGCAGGGCCCGCACGAAGAACGGTTCCGACAATGGCTGCACGAGAAGGTCAAGCATGGCGGTGGTCGTGGCCGGAGCAGGCGTGGCGGGTGGAGACCGTGCCATCGCGCATCTCGAGGATGCGGTCGAAGCGGCCGAGGTCGGCGGGGTCGTGCGTGGCCATCACGACGGTGAAGGCTGAGCCTTCTTCGAAGAGGAAACGGTCGATGATCTCGCGGCTCGGTTGATCAAGGGCCGCATACGGCTCGTCGAGCAGGAGGATTTCGGCGCCTTGGACGACAGCGCGGGCGATGAGCGCGCGTTGCAATTGGCCTCCGGACAGGGTGTGGACTGGGCGCTCCGCAAGATCGGCCAGGCCGAGACGCGTCAGCGCGCGATCGATAACTTCGTCGCCATGACGGCATTCCTCGAACCATCCATGGTGGGCGTAGGTGCCCATCTGGAGCAGACGGCGAAGTTTGAGGGGGAAGAGTTCGGTGAGGTGCGGCCGCTGGGCAAGGTAGGCGAGGCGGCTGCGGCCGAGGCGCGGAGATTCGCCGGCGACCAGCACTTCGCCCGAGCGGATCGGCGTGAGTCCGGCAAGCACGCGGAGGAGAGTGGATTTGCCGGAGCCGTTGGGGCCGATGAGTGCGGTCCGGCATCCGCAGGGAATTTCAAAGGTCGCATCATGGAAGGCGACCGGTCCGTCAAGCCGGGCGGCCGCGGTGAGCTGCTTGGCCGAGACGGCGATGCCTGGGCACCTGTTCGGCTCATTCGGCGCGTAGGGAATGGCGGGCAGGATGGAGAAGGCCACCTCGCCGAGGTGGCGGGAGAGCGCGGAGATAATGCGGCTCATTTCAGGAGGGCCTGGTGAAGCCTTTTACCGTTGGTCAGCATCATCGAGGTCCAGTTGTCACCGGGTTGCCCGATCGGCTCGAGGTATTCGAAGGAGAGGGAGAGCGGGGGAGGGAGGCCGGCGTCTTCGGTCAACCTCCGGGCAAAGGCATCGCTCTGCCCTTGGTCCGAGACGACGACGTGGATTTTCTGTTTTCGGATCAAGGCGAGCAGCTCGGAAAAATGGCGGGCGGAAGGATCGGCGGATTCCCCGGACCCGCTCGCGATGATCGTACCGGCAACGGTTAGGCCGAAGTGCTTGGCGAACTGCCCGAGATTGGCGTGATGGGAAATGAAGGCCCTTTTCTCCGGCGCGATCTGCCGGAAGAGCTGGCTCAGCTCGTTATCCACCGCATTTATCTCTTTAAGATATTGTTCATAAGCATTTTGCGTATCTATTCCCCCGCCTATTTTTGACAGTCTTTCCGCCAGGGATTTCACCATTTTTTTGACCTCGATGGGGTCGGTCCAGGCGTGCGGGATATCGGCGCAATCATGCCCCTCGTGGACGCCGGATCCGCCATGCAACCAGAGGATCGAGTCGGTGCGCCCATTGGCCTTGGCCCAGGCGGCGAGCCAGGGCTCAAACTCCGGGCTCATCGCGACGATTAAAGAGGCCCGCCGCAGGTCTTTCGCGTGGCGGGGGCTGAGCTGGAACCCGTGCGCCTCGCTCCCGCGCGGAATGATGCTTATCGATTTAAGCCCTTTACCACCAATGATTTGCACCCATTCTTCAATGACGCTGAAGCTAGACACGACGACCGGTTTTTCTTGCGCATGGGCCTGCCCGCCGAGCCAGGGAGTCGCGGAGATGATCAAGGCTGCGAGGAGACGAAGCACGTAAAACCAGACTCACAGGGCTCGGCGCCAGATGCAAGAAGTTTGCATTTAACAAATGTTCCAAACCTGCTAGTTTTTGCGTTTGCCTAAGCCCACCACACGCAACAGATTTCCCCTTCCCATGCCCCAAGCACGTGCTGTTTTTGCCAGCCTAATGGCCTTTTGCCTGTTCGTACCCCTCGTTTCCGCTCAGGCGCCCACGGCGGCCGGTAACGCTGGCAAAAGCCCGGTCGTCGTGCGTTCGGTTCACTTCGACCCGGTCAAGATCGGAGGACAGAAGAATGACTGGATTCGCATGCAGGTCGAACTTCAGGCCAATTTCAATCCCGAGACCAAGGTCACAGCGGCCGAGCAGGCCAGCAAGCGGGCCGCCAACAAGATGTGGGTGGACAAGGTCAAGGTGACCGTCACCCAAATCTTCAAGCCACTTACGGCCAAGGATGCGACCGAGTTTTCCTACTACCGCGCCTCGGCGACTGTGCTGACCCTTGAAATCGGTTCTCCCCGTTCCGTCTACTTCTACCTGCCTGGCGATATCGTGAAGCGCGACCGCCTCAAGATGCAGCCGGACTATTACTACGTGCAGCTCGATGTCGGCGGCACGGAAGTCCCGCTCTTTAATGAAGCTGGTCGCCTTAATCCAGACATGCTGGGCGCCGTGCACAAGCAGTTCGTCTCGAAGAAGGATTTTGACGGTGCCCGTGACCTCGCCGACCGAGGCGCCAACGCCAACACCGGGATGCTTCGCCCGCAGTTCCTGGTGCCTTACGCCATCTTCGACGCTTTGCCGCAGGGTTCGCCTTCCCCCGAGTTCATCCGGGAAGACGGTTCCCGCTAATCCCCCTCCCCTCGTTTTCGTATGAGCCAGAAGAAGGCAACTATTGTTAATCTCGCCGCTTCGAACGTCTCGGTGTCCCAGTTCTCCGTCGAAGCGGGCAGCTTGGTACTCGAGCAGTTCTTTGTCGAAGAAATCGCCCCCGGCCTGACTGGCGACGACGAGTGGTTGAATGCGGCGATCGCCGCCTTAGCGAGCCTGGTGAATACTCATGAGCTCAAGGGCCGCGTCGCCGTCATCGCCCCCGCTTTTCTGCTCTTACAGAAGCCGCTCAAGGTCCCGCAGGTCGAACGGGCCCGTCAGGCCCAGATTGTCGCCTTCGAGGCGCAGAACGCCATTCCTTATCCGTTGAACGAAGTCATTTGGGACAGCCAGCTGATGGCCTCCGACGGCGTCGAAGCGGAAGTCCTTCTCTTTGCCCTGCGCACCGAGATCGCGACTAAGATCGCGAACATGGTCACTTCAACCGGCCTGCGCCCGATGTCGATTCAGGCCGCCCCGTTGCTCGACAGTCAGGCGTTCCGTCTCGCCGGCGGTTCCGGCGCCGAGGAAGTCCTCATCATCAACGTCGGCGCCCGTTCGACCACGCTCAGTTTCGTCGGCCCCAGCGGCGTCAACATTCAGTCGGCCACCAACATCGGCGGCAACCTCCTCACGCAGGGCGTCTCCGATAATACGGGTCAACCTTTCGCCGTCTCCGAAGCCATCAAGGTCGGGTATTTTTCCGGCATCGTCCAGCTGACCGAGTCCGATCCGCAGGTCGCCATCCTGCAGGCCAACTCGCAGACTTTCATCCGCCGCCTCGCGCAGGACATCAATCGTCGACTCATCAATGTGCGCCGTGGCGCCAACGGCCGTCAGCCCGCCCGCATCTTGATCACGGGTCGCGGCTCCCAGGTTCCGGGTCTTTCCGAACAGCTCTGCGAGACGTTGCGCCTCCCGGTCGAAGTTTTCGATCCCTCCTCGGTCATCACCTTGGGAGCCGGTACCAACGCGGAGCAGCTCGCGCGCGCCAAGTATCAGATCACGGAAGTGATCGGCGAAGCCGCCCGCCTCACCTTGCCGCAGCCTATCGGGGTGAACCTGATTCCGCGCGACATTGCTTCCCAGCAGGCCTTCGACGCGCGCAAACCTCGCCTGGTCGTCGCCGCGCTGCTTGCCGCCATCGCCCCTTTCTGCGTCTGGCTCGCCTTCGCCTCCGCCGAGGGCTGGAATCAAGCCCAAGCCGGTATCATCCAGGCCCGCCAGACCGAACTTTCCGTCCGTCGTAATGCGATTGAAGAGTCCCGCACGAAGGCCGCTGAACTCGCCGCCAAGACCAAGGAAATCGAACAGGTCGTCCTCAACCGTTCCAACTGGCCAGCCTTCCTTGGTGACCTCCAGTCCCGCGTCGGCACGCTCAAGAATACTTGGATCGAAGAGATGCACGTGAAGTACGAGACCCTTCCCGCCGCTCCGGCCGTCGACGGACAACCCGCGCCCTCGCCGGTCGTGGTGACCAAGGTCATGCTCTCCGTCCGCTTCCTCTTCGCCGAAGTCCCCTTCGATGTTAAGCAGTACAAATCGCAGTCGGAAAAGGCGGCCATCGGCCGTCTGCTTGAGGTCGTCCGTAAGTCTCCCTATGTCAGCGCCGTCCCGGAGAACGAGATCATCGTCACCGAGCAGACCATCAAGGCCGCCGACAATAAGACGGAAATCCGGATGACGCCCAAGGCGACCCTCACCCTCGTCATCCACAAAGACAAGGCCCTCTAAGCCATGCAGAATTTTAAGAAAAATCTCGGCTTCAACCTCGCGCTCATCGCGATCGGCACGCTGTTCATCGTCGGTTGTGCCATGGCTTTCCTCGCCTACCAAGGCAGCACTAAGTCCGCCCTTGATCTGGCCCGGGCCCGCAGGGATCAACTCGCTCTGCTCAACGGGCACACTTTCGTGCCAGGCGCCGCGTCCGTCTCGCTCAATGATAAGAACGTCGAAGCGGCGGCCGCCGACGTCAAGGAGCTCGAGGCGCATCTCGCCTCACTCCGTACCGCGATTGCCGGCAATCCCGATCTCGTCATCAAGGGCAAGGCTTCGGCCAATTCCGCCGAACTCAGTGCGCTCCTCCGCGAGTCCGTTGACGGCTGGCGTAAACTCGCTGCCGACCAGGGTATCAAGTTGATGCCGAACGATCCGACCGCCTTCGGCTTCTATCGTTACATCCATAACCAAGGTACCTCCCCGAAGCGCGATTTCCAGAAGGTCGACCAGCAGCGTCTGGTCATCGATTTCATCGTCCGTCAGCTCGCCGAATCCCGCCCGGCCGGCTCCCCCTTGCTCATCGAGTCCGTCGATCGCGAGCCCATCGAGACATTCGTCCTGATTCCTGAAGGCAAGCCTGGCGCCGGAAGCTACGCCCCTGACGCGGACGGCTCCAAGAACGAAATCGACGAGTTCCTTCCCTCCCGCACCTTCGACCGCAACGGTTTGGTCGACTCGCTTTCCTTCCGCGTCCGTTTCGTCGCTTACACGCCGACCCTCCGTACGTTCGTGAACAAAATCCGTAACTCCGGCCGCCCGGTCGCCATCACGACGATCGACGTCGGGCTGGCGTCCAAGGAACTCGAGAAGTTGCTTGCCACCTCCGTCGCCCCGGTCGCGCTCTCGGGGGCCGCCGCTTCTGGTGCCAGTGCTCCGGCCGTGCTCGGCGGCTTTTTTGGAGCTGAAGAACCTGTTGCCGTCAGTGGCGCGAAGCCAGCCACTTCCCTGGTCGATCAGCGTGTGCTCGTCGTGCCTCGCAAGCTCTCTTCTTTTGTCGTGCAAATCGACTACCTTTCCATCCCCGAGGAGAAGCCTGCGGCCAGCGCCGAGGGTGAACCCAAGAAATAAAGCATCACGGTCATGAATTCTCGCAAGGACATCATCCTCGTCATCCTCGGAGCGCTCCTGCTCGTCGCCGGGGCCGTGGTGGTTCTCACTCCCGGTTTGGTGGCGCCCGTCGTCCCCGATGAGGCTGGCAAGGCCGCCGAGATCACGAAACTCAAGGAAGCCGCCCCTCGGGGTGAAGCCTACCCGTCCACCCCTCGCGCCTCCCTGGAGGACAACGTGTTGGATTGGCCAACGCCGGAGGAGAATGACGACAATTGGGATTACGACCTTTTCACGACAATCGACGTTGTCTGGGATTCGGCGCTCAAGGAGTATGTTCCGCGTAGCCGCAAGGCCGAGGAGATGCCTCCTTTCGGTATCGCCCTGGTATCGGCCGGGCACCCGACCTACACCTTCATGCTCATCCAGTCCACGCTGGGACCTGGCAAGAAAGAGGAAGAGCGCCTCTTCTCCCTGCAAAACGTGAAGACGAAGCAATACCTCGACGATTGTAAGCTGAACCTGCCCATCGCCGACGCCCCCTTCCTCACCCTCAAGTCCTTTAAGGTCGTCAAGGGCAAGGATGCCGACGGCATCCCGTTCACCCGTAACTTGTTAACGGTTGATGACCGCCAATTCGGTCAGATCGTCGAGATCAACGACGAGAAGCCGACGGAATTCGCCGCGCGCACCGACATTATCATTCGCTCCACTTCCGACCCGACTTGGAGCCTTACGCTGCACGCCGTTGGGGATAAGTTTACCTATAACGGAGCCCAATACGTGGTCAAAGACATTGACTTGCCTAACAAGAGCGTGAGTTTTGACAAAACCTTCGCTCTTAACCCCAAGAAGCCGAAGAAACTTACCTCTGATCCGCAGACGCTTACCGTCCCGGCTCCTCCGCCTCCCGTCGCCAAGCCGAAGACCACCTCTCCCGCCACTAAGGCAACCACCCCCAAGTAATTTTTTAACGCAACCACCCCATGAAAAATCTCCACCGTTCACAGCTCGCCTGGGCTGCTCTCGCTCTGGCCCTCGCCGCCGGCTCCCTTATCGCCCAAGACGGCGATAGCGCCGCGCGCAAGCCGCAGCTCCTCGCTGAGGCGCTGAAGGCCCGCGATGAAGGCAACTTGCAGGCCGCCAAGGCCAGTTTCGAGGCGATCCTCGCCATCGACGCCAAGGATATCGGCGCCACAGAAGGCCTCGCCTCCGTCAACTCCGCTATTGCCGACGCCGAAGCCGCCAAGAAGGCCGCCGACGCCCCCAAGGGCGATGCCCCGAAGTCCGGTGGCCCTGCGGTCTCGGCCGACGAAGCTGCCTCTAATGAGAAGCTTTTCGCTCAGGTCAGCAAAGTCATCGAAGACGCTCGCAAGAAGTGTGCCGCTGGCGACCACGTGGCCGCCCTCGAACAGCTTGACGGCGCCGCCGGTGCCCTCGCCGAGAACACCACCTCGGCCGCCCAGGCTCTTCGCGACTCCATCTCTCTCGCCAAACAGGAAGTCGGTGTTGCCCGCGATGCCGGCGGACCTGCCGCTGCCAAGGCCGAAGTTAATCGCCTCGCCCGGGCCAATTCCGACTCGATCGGGAAGCAGGGGGACGTTGTTTCCTCTGCCGAAAGCCTGATCCGTCAGGGAACGGCTGAGTCCATCGACAAGGCTCTGGCCGACCTCGATGCGGCGGACCGCGCTCTCGGAAGCGCCAGCCTTTCCAATGCCGGCCTCAAGGAGCGCATTAAGGATGCCAAGGGCTCCGCCCTCGCCCGCCGCGCCTTGGTAGCCATCGAAGCCCGCGATATGATCAAGGCCACCGCCGTCATCGCCCAGTACGCCGAACTCAAGGGTAACGATGACGCCCGAGTTATTCGCCTGCAGAAGGAATTTGCCTCCAAGCGTAACGATCCGACCTACCGCAATGTCGACGAGATTTCCCCTGGCCTTCGGGTCAAGGACGACAAGGTGAACGAGTTGCTCGTCCGGGGCCGTGCCCGCTACCTTTACGGTGACTATCAGGGTGCCCTCGACTCCTACCGCGAAGTCCTCCAGTACCAGCCCAACAATTCCGAATCCAAGGCCTACCAGATTCGCATCCGTCAGATGCTGTCTGAAAATTCCGGCCAGTGGAACCGTGGCGTGACCAAGGGTAAGCTCCTCGAGCTCCTCGACGAGACCTGGAAGCTCCCCGAAGTCTTCAATCGCGAAAACATCAAGATCGACTCCGACAACGGCAACGACCCGGTGATCGAGAAGATGAAGTCCATCCAGCTCCCCGAGGGCTTCCTCGTCCGCGACCAGCCGCTCGACCGCGCGCTCATCCAGTTGCAGACTCTGGCCGCTACCTACGACAAGGACCAGAAGGGCGTGAACATCGTCCTCATCGACACCGCCAACAAGAATCCTACGGTCAGCCTCCAGCTCCGCGGCGTCTCTGTCTATCAGGCTCTTGATTACACCTGTAAGCGCGTCGGCTTTAGCTTCACCGTCGGCTCCGGCGGCATCGTCGAAGTCCGCGAAGACACCGGCGACAGCCTCCTCGAGACCGAAATCTACCCGCTCTCCACGGCGGCCGTGCTGAAGATGACTGGCCTCGGCGCCGGTGGTAACGCGGGTGCCGCCGCGGGCGGTGGTGCCGCTAGCCCCTTCGGTGGTGCCGCCGCCGGTGGTGCCGGTGCAGGCGATGGCCAGCGTCCGGAAGAAGTCGCGATCAAGAACTTCCTCACCCGTTCGGGCGTGGCGTTCGAGCTCCCGTCCACCCTCTCTTATGACGGCACTAACCTCATCGTCTACCAGAGCCGCAAGAATCTGGATCGAGTGAAGAACATCATCCGTCGCTACTCCGACATCAAGCAGGTCCACATCGAAGCCAAGTTCATGGAAGTCGAACAGAAGATCCTGAACGAGCTCGGCGTGAACTGGAACCTGAGCCCGACCCTGCAGACGATCGCGGGAGTCACTACGCAGGTCGATCCCACCGCGACGGCCACCGCCCGCACCAACCTCCGCTCGATCAATTCGGTCTTCGCGACCAATAATTCGTCGGTGCGTAGCCTCAATGTGACGGGTTTAACGCCAATTCCGCAGCCTGCTCCGAACTTCCCGGGAGGCATCAACCTCGGCAATACGAACCAGAGCTATACCGCTAACGTCGGTATCATCGGTGCTGAGACCCTCAGCTTGGCTATCCGCGCCATAGAAGAGAACGCCGGCAGCGACTTGATGTCCTCCCCGAGCCTCACCGTCCTCGACGGCAAGACCGCCGTCATCAAGGTGGCCCAGCTCCTCCGCTACCCCCAGGCTTATGGCGACACCCAGTCCAATGTCGGCACGGGCGGCGGCGGCGGCACGCAGCAGACCACCGGTGCCGCGGTGGCAATCACCGCTGGTACTCCTCAGGACTTCACCATCCAGGAAGTCGGCGTGACCCTCGAAGTCACCCCGACCGTCGCGGCCGACGACTCGATCGCTCTCAACCTCAAGCCGAAGGTGACCGAATTCGAAGGCTTCGTCGAATACGGCGGCACCTCTGTCGCTATCTCTGGTGGGGTGACCGTCTCCGTGCCCTCTGGCTTCTTCCAGCCGATCTTCAGCACCCGCGAAGTGACCACTGAAGTCACGGTCTTCGACGGCGCTACGGTCGTCATCGGCGGCCTGACCCGCGAAGAAGTGAAGACCATCGACGACAAGGTACCTGTCCTCGGCTCCATTCCGCTCATCGGCGCAGCCTTCCGCTCCAGCGGTAAGAGCATCCAGAAGAAGAGCCTGATGGTGTTCGTGACGGCCAACCTCGTCTCTCCGGGTGGCGCCACCCTGCGTAGCAGCCACCCTGGCATGCGCGCTGGCTCGACCTTCTCGAACCCCACGCTCATCTCCCCGGGTGGTGCGGTCTATCGCGAACCTATCGAAGTCGCTCCGCCTTCTGGTCCGACCCCGGTCGTCGCCGAGCCGGCCAAGTAAGCCAAGCCTTGCGCTTCGCTGAGAACGGGCCCGCCATTCGGCGGGCCCGCTTTTTTCTCGATGGTCTGGCTGGGTGGAGCGACACTCCCCCCATGCGCTGGTTGCTCATCGATGGCTTCAACCTGGTTTTCCGGAGCCACTTCGCGATGGAGCGGTCCAATCTCCGTCGGCAGAGCGACCAGTTCCCGACGGGCGCCTTACACGGTTGGATGAAGTCGCTCCAGGACCTCCGAGAAGGGGAGACGCCTGATCGTTGCGCCGTCTTCTTTGACCTTGGCGGCTCTGACCGCCATCTCGCCGCGTTGCCGGACTATAAGGCCCAGCGCGATGAAACGCCGGAGGAAATCGTCCAGCAGCTGCCGGAAATCAAGCGCCTCACCGCCCTTCTCGGTTTCCAGGTCTTCGAGCGCCGCGGCGTCGAAGCCGATGACCTGATTGCGACCGCCGTGCGGATCCTCTCGGCGTCCGGCGACCAGTGTATCATCGTGAGCGCCGATAAGGATTTTGGTCAGTGCGTAGGCGGGCCGGTCATCCAATTAGCGCCGCCGCCGACGGCGAATCCGGCCATGGGCTGGCGACGCCTCGATCCGGCCGCGGTCACCGAGAAGTTCGGCGTCCCGCCCGAGCGCATCCCTGATTATCTCGCGCTCGTCGGTGACGCTTCCGACAATATCCCTGGACTTAAGGGAGTCGGGCCGAAGACGGCGGTGAAGTGGCTCGCTGAATTCGGCAACCTCGAGGGCGTGCTCAGTGCGGGCGATGCCTTGCAGCCGGAGCGATTCCGCGAGCAGGTGAAGGCCGAAGCCGAGCGCATCCGTGGCAATCTCAAACTCGTCACTTTCCAGACTGATTTCGAATTTTCGCCCGGCCAGCCCGTCGCGGAAGATATCGTCGGAGTGGAAGCATTCCTCTCCGAGATGGAGATGCATTCGACGTTGCGCCGCTACCAGTCCAAGCATGGGCGGGGTTCGACCGCACCGGAGCCGCCTGCGCCACTGAGCGAAGCGCCTAAGCCCAAGATCAAGCCGCCGGCCGACGCGCAGCAGGGCGAGTTATTCTAACCAACAAAAAGGCCCGCCGGTGAGGGCGGGCCTGATGGGGAAGAGTAAGCGCGAGGCTTAGTTCTTCTTGTCGGCCTTCTTCTCGAGCTTCGGGGCTTCGATGGCGACCGGAGCCGCGGCGGCAGCCTGCTGCTGCTGGGCATTGGCCATGAGACCCTGGATCTGGTTCACTTCTTCCTGGTTGAGCAGGATGACGAACTTGGACTCGAGGACTTCGACTTCGTAATTGTGGGTGATCGAGTAGCCGACGCTTTCGGCCATCTCCTTGTTGCCCTTGTTCAGGAGCTCCAAGGTCTGGTCGAGCTGGGTCTGGATGCGGGTCTTTTCTTCGTCGTTGGTGGAGCGCTTCAGTAGCTCGGTGAGCTGGAGGAAGGCGTCGCGGCGGGCCTGGAGGACCTTGGCGAACTGGTCGAACTGGATGACGAGATCGATGCCGCGGATTTCGGCGGTCTGCAGGAGGCGACGGTCACCGCGGATGACGAGCTGCTCTTCCTTGAAGTCAGCGGAGGAGCGAGCCTTGGCGGCTTCTTCCTCGGAGATGACGGCGAAGAGGCGGAGAGCGGTGTTGACAAAGGTAGCCTGGCGGTTGGCGACGGCTGGGACGTTGAATCCCCAGACCTTGGCGAACACGGCGTCCTTCTCAGCGAAATCCTTCACTTCGGCTTCGCCGACCTTGGTCAGGGCGTCACGCTCGACGGTGGTGAGGGCGGACTGGACGCGCTGCTGGAGCTGCTGGATGCGACCGAAGTGCTGGCCGAGGGTCTGCAGTTCCTGTTGGAAGCGGGCGAGGGATCCCTGGTTGGAAATCGTGAGGACGACGCGGCCGAGGTTCTGGCCGAGCGGGATAAGCTCGATGACCGGTCCCTTGGGGGCTTCGGCCGGAGCGGTGGGGGTTTCGGTGGCGGACATGGTAGGGGCGGGGTTGGGGGTGGGGTAAGGGGCTTACTTCTTGTCGGAAGCCGTCGGAGCCTTGGCTTCGATGGCCTTCTTCTCTTCTTCCGTGATCTGGACGGAGAGCTTGGCTTCGGAGGGGAGGGTGATGGCTTCGGCGTTGAAGTCGAAACCGCGGGCCTTCTTGAACTCGCTGAGGCTATTGGTGAGGTCGTCCTGGATTTCCTTGATGGCCTTCTCGACCTTCTTCTTGTCGGCTTCATTGGTCAGCTTGGGCTGGACGTCGATGAGCTGCTGGAGCTGGGCCTTGGCATCGGTGATGCGCTTAAGGGAGAGTCCGAAGGTCTCGACTTCGCCCTGGCCGGAGATGGTGTCGCGGATCTGGAACTTCTTCTCGCCGGTGGAGATGATGGAGTCGGCCTTGAAGTCCTTGGCGGAGGAAATCTTGGTGAACTCTTCGTTCGAGATCGGAGTGGCGATCACGGCCTTGGTGGCGGTGAACTGATAGGGGCGCTCGATGCTGAAGCCGTTATAGAGCTTGGTCATCGACTCGTTGTCACCCTTGAGCTTGGCGGTCTTGGCGGCGATGTCGTGGCCACGGGCTTCCTTCTCGGGGGTGGTGAGGGCGTTATCCAGGAAGATCTGGAGGCGCTTCAGTTCTTCGACCTGCTGGCTGAGGACCTGGATGTTCTTCTGGAAGTTGAGGCATTCAGGGATGCTCTTACCAACCCAGACTTCGGCGAAGTAGGCCTTCGGTTCGGCTTTGGCGCCGCCCGCGAGTTTGATCTCCGGAGCCGCAGCCTCAGGGGACTTGGTTTCGGCGGGCTTGGCTTCCTGAGCATTCAGGGAGACGCAGAGAGCAGCCAGGAGGAACGAGAACTTGTTCATGTGAGTGGGGAGGGAGGTTTGAACATAGGCAAAAGAACCCTCTGGACTACCAAAAAATGGTCAGTCCCTCACTTTTTTGGCTTCTGCAAGGATTGCTCGATAATCTTGGTCAAATCCACCTTTTCGGCGTCTTTCTGGAGCTGTTCGTCGGCCAAGACCGCCCGGACCTTTGGGTGATCGATAAATCCAGTTAAGTCGTTGTTGTTCAACAACTCCCGAACCTTTTTATCTTCCCAGGCCTGATAGAGGGTAGGGTGGGCGGCGAGGGCGCGAATCTCCGGTTGGGCCATGAGCCGGCGACGGGCCTCCGGGTCCGCCATCAGGCGCCGGGTCTGGCGGATGAGCGTCCGTTGCTTGTCAGGAATGGGGGACCAGTCCTTGAGGTCAGCCGTGAACGCGGTGCCGGCCAAGTCGTTCCGGATCTCGACCGACCAGTGGTGCCGGCTGTCGCCGGGCTTTTCGAACAGGTCGTAGACCGAGGCCACGGTCGCCAGCACAGCGACACTGATCAGAAAGTAGAGCAGACCCGTCCAGCAGCCCACCAGTGAGCCCAAGACTGGACTCTCGGCTTCCGTCTGACCTTCGGGCTGCCGTCCTATCCGCCAGAACAAAGCGTAGCAGGCTAGGCCCGTCAGGCAGGTGAGGATGACCACGCCCGTAAAGCCGCGAAGAATCCAAGGGTAGGAGGTGCCTTGGAGGCAGGCATGCCCGAGATCCGAGCCGAAGATCCAGCCGATGAGCTGACCGGTCGCGAGCGCCACGGGTCCGGCGAGCTGACGCATCGGGCCGCGTCGATAGCCGCGCCAAGCCCCGCGAATCATCAGCAGCGCGAGGATGACCAGAGCGACCCAGACGGTCACGGAGAGAGGTGGGACGACGGCGGCCATTAGGATTCGCCAAGCACCTTGCGGATGGAAGGTTCGCGGGCTTCGATGCTCTCGGCCAACTTGAACTGCACCAGCGCACGTCGCAGGTTATGGCCAGGATAACGGACTTTGAAATAGACGTCGCCAGCGAGATGGTCCGCGAGGAAGCGTATGCCGAGTTCGAGCGGGATCAGGTGGATGCAATCGAAGAGATGGCGGTGGTCGGCCTGACTGAGGAAATCCTTCGCGTGGGCCTGATAACCCCTGTAAATTATGCTAAAAAGCTCGAGATCGAAGATGACGGCGCCGAGTTCGGAGGCGTCTTCGCCCGCGGGGTTGCACACGGAGCGCATGGCGTCGCCGATGTCATAATGGACCAGTCCCGGCTGCACGGTGTCGAGATCGACGATGCACGTGCCGCGGCCGGTGGCCTCGTCGATCATGATGTTGCCGACCTTCGGATCGCCGTGTGTGGTGCGCAGGCCGAGGTCTCCGCGGGCGCGCGCGTCCTCGAGCACGGAGCAGCGAGCGCGGCGCGTTTCGACGAAGCGGACCGCGCGCTTAGTCTCTTGGGAGGCATTCAGGCGTTCCTGCCCCGCGGGCGTCGCGAGCGCTGCGTCCATCTTGGCGAGGTAACCGGGCGTGACGTGAAAACCGGGCAGCGCGTAGCCGAGCTTCTCAGCCGGGAGGTCGCTGACCATGCGATGGAAATGGCCGAGGACGATGCCCGCCTCATGGGCGTGTTCCGGGTTGCGCACTTTTTCGTAGGCGTCCGCGCTGGCAATCTGCGAGATCGCCCGCCAGAGGTCGCCGTCGACGTCCGTCACCCAGTCCTCGCCGGTCTTCGTCTGGATGATTTTGGGAAGCTGCCAGATACGGTCCGCGCCTTCGGCCTCGGCCTCTAGCTTCGCGTGACAATGGTCCGTGAGCACGCGCATGTTCTGCATGATCACTTCCGGGTTCGGGAAGACCGACTTGCGGATGCGCTGCACAATGAAGCGCTGCTCCGAGAAGGTGGTGCGGAAGACCGCCAGATAGGTATCGTTGACGTTGCCCGAGCCGTAGGGCTCGACGGTCACGAGCCTTCCCTGGACGTCGAATTGGCGGGCGATTATGGCGGCTCGCATGGGGCTTTCGGGCTAATTTGCGGTTAGTTCCGGGGCTGGCGAGGGCATTCCCACGTCGCCAAGGCTTGATTTCCGCCCCGGGCTGCTCATGTTCAACGTTCCTCTGCGACGCCACCTTAGCTCAGCTGGTAGAGCATCTCATTCGTAATGAGAATGTCGCCGGTTCAAATCCGGCAGGTGGCTCCAGCGCAGGGGGCAATTTTCTAGCAGCCCGTTTGCCCGCCCAGGCTTTTCCACCAACCTTACCGTCATGAGTCGTGCCGACCATCCGCCCCGCAGCGGGGATCTTTCCCGTCGCTACGACCAGAATTTCCGGGCCGATGACGCGTACCGCGCCACGTTGCCGGACATGCAGAATAAGGATGCCTCCCTGATCCAGGGCGCCAACGTCCCGATTCAGCACGTCGGTATCTCGGGCTTCCGCCTGCCGATGCTCGTCGCCACCCGCGACGGCAAGCCAATCACGCTCGAGTGTACGGTCACCGGCTCGGTGTCCCTCGCGGCTGACCGCAAGGGGATCAACATGTCCCGCATCATGCGGACTTTCTACGAATTCAAGGACCGCGTGCTCTCGCACGAGCTCCTCGAAGAGGTGCTCGTCCGCTACAAGAAGGACCTCGATTGCAGTCGCGCCCGCATCATGGTCGAGCTGCGCTACCCGATCATGCAGAAGTCCCTGCGCTCGGGACTCGAAGGCTGGCAGTATTACCGCGCGGTCCTCGAAGGCACCATCGACGACCTCGACCGCCTCCGCCGCTACGTCCATTTCGACTTCGTCTACTCGTCCGCCTGCCCTTGCTCCGCCGAGCTCGCCGAGCACGCCCGCGAGGAACGCCTTGCCTACGGCATCCCGCACTCGCAGCGATCCAAGGCCCGCGTGGTCGCCGAAGTCTCGCCGGGCCGCGCCCTCACCATCGAGGACATGAAGGACCTCTGCCTTAAGGGCCTCCAGACCGAGACCCAGGTCATGGTGAAGCGCGAGGACGAGCAGGCTTTCGCCGAACTCAACGGGGCCTATTCCAAGTTCGTCGAGGACGCCGCGCGCATTGTCTACGAGCAGTTCGACGCCGATGCCCGCGTGCGCGACTTCGTCATCGCCTGCTCGCACCTCGAGTCCCTGCACTCCCATGATGCCGTCTCGGTCATCAATAAGGGCATGCCGAGCGGTCTTTCGGCGGATTTCAGCAATTTCAGAGACCTGATCTGCTAGTCTGCTGACGGCTTGCCCATCTGGGGTGACCGTCATACGGTCACTTTCATGAGGGGGTAGCTCAGCTGGATTCAGAGCAGCAGCCTTCTAAGCCGCCGGTCGCGGGTTCGAGTCCCGCCCTCCTCACCACTTTCCTAGCCCGCCGCCCTTTTCGGGGAGGCGGGCTAACCGTATCCGGATGTTCTGGGTTTGCGGCAGGCTGGCCTAGCGGCTACTCCCAGTCATGCAGATTCACGTCGCCCGGAGCTCCGCCCAACTCGGAATCTTCGCCCCCGAAGAAATCATCACCGGCCTGCAGTCCGGTCGCTTCCTCGCCTCCGACCTCGCCTGGCGCGATGGCATGGCAGCGTGGACGCCGCTCGGTGACTGGTCCGAATTCCGCGGCGTCGGTGTGCCGTCTTCGCCGGCCGCGTCCGCCTTTGGTGCGAAAGGCGAAAGCTCCCCCGCCATGCCTTCCTGGGAGCGTGGTGCCTCGGTCGGTAATTTTATCGCGACCATCAAGGAGGTCGCCCTCGACCCGGTGCGCACGTTCGCGAATCTGCGCGACGGCGACTATGCGCGGCCGATCTCGTTCACCTATTGGGCTCTACTGCCAGCCTGGCTCTGCGGCAGCCTGCTTTACGTGGTGGTCTTCGGCTTCATCGCGACCGTCGGTACGGCCACCTTGCCTGGCTCCGGCGGTCCCCTCCCAGCATGGATCACTGGCGTCGGGCCGCTCAAGGCTGCCTTGATAATTTCCGGCGCGCTGGCCGTCTTCTTCTTGTTCGTCCCTTTTATCAACTTCCTCGGCGCCGCCTTCACGCACGTGTTGCTGCTGCCTTGGAAGCCTGCTGGGACTTTCGCGCAAACCTATCGCGCTAATGCCTACGCCTACGGTGCTTTCATGCCCTTCGCCTTCATTCCTTGCGTTAACTACGTCGTCATGCCGTGGCAGCTCGTCGCTGCCATCATCGCCCATTCGCAGGTGCATCGGATTGCCTGGTGGAAGGTCGTGATTTCACTTTTAGTGATCCCTTGCCTTTGCGTCTGCGGAATCTACGCGATATTGTTCGCGGCCTTCTTCGGTAAATTCGCCGGCTAATTTCTATGCAAATCCACGTCGCCCGGAATTCCGCTCAGCTCGGGATTTTCGCCCCCGAAGAAATCCAAGCCGGCCTGCAGTCAGGTCGCTTCCTCGCTTCCGACCTCGCCTGGCGCGACGGCATGCCGGCCTGGACTCCCCTTGGCGACTGGCCCGAATTTCGTGCCGTCGGGGTGCCGTCTTCGCCCTCTGTGATGCCTGTCGGATCTCCCGCCCCCTCGACGATTCCCTGGGAGCAGGGCAAGTCACTCGGGTCATTCTTTGCGACGATCAAGCTGGCGATCACGAACCCAGCTTCGTTTTCGACCGGACGCTTCGCCTTCGGTGATTGGCTCGTCTTCTGTTACGTCGCCCTGGCGATCAGTATCCCGTTTCAGACCGTTCAACTGATATTCAACGAGGACCCCGGACGCAGCGTCGCTGAATTCCTCCAAGGGTTTTCCTCACCCGTTGTCCAGTCTGTTGCCGAGGAGATGCTTAAGGCTCCTTCGGCGCCCATCGGCATCGAGATTGCTTCCACCATCGTCGGCTTGGCCTTTGCTCCGCTACTCTACGCTTTCTTCGCCCTCTTGCACTGGGTCGGGCAACGTGTTTTCCAGATTCAAGTTTCGGTCGAGCGCACGGTGGCGGCGACGTTACTCGCAACCGGGTTGCTCATCATCGTCATGGCCCCATTTCAGCTGCTTTCCTTCAATATCGGCGCCCAGATTATCATCAGCGCCCTATTCTTTATCCCGGCGCTGATTGTCTACTTTAAGTGTTTCGGCGCAGCGACAGGCGTCAGCCCCTGGAAGCAGTTCGGGATCTCCTGCTTCGTCTGGTTCGTGCTATGTTGTTGCTGCTGCGCGCTTCCGTTCGCGGTCTTAGGTGGGCTTGGCGCCGGGGGGGTTTGAATCCGTAGACCAGTGCTTAGGCTGATTCGCAGACCTGCCTATCCGGGCGAGCTTAATCACGAGCTCGTCTGGCCGGCGACGTTCTTGGGCGGCGCAGTCTTCGCCTGGGGATGGTTCCTGTCGGGCTTCCAATTGCCGCAGTGTATCTTCATGCGGCTGACTGGGCTACCATGCCTCGGCTGCGGCGGCACGCGCTGCGCGCGCAACCTGGTGCATCTGGATTTCGAGCAGGCGTTTCTATTTCATCCGGGATTCTTCCTCATCGTCATACTGGCTGCACTCTGGACGGTCTACTCGGCGGTCTTCTGGCTTCGGCGCGATACGCTTCGCCTGCGGGTCTTCGTCGAGCCGGCCTATTCCGTCCGGCTTCGCGTCATCTTCGTGATCGTACTCGTCGCCCATTGGGCCTGGCAGTGTTATTACCTGACGCGCTGACATGATTCGGAATCTTCTCCGCTTCCTCGGCTGGGTCTGCCTGCTCGTTCTCCTTTCGGTTGGTGTGCTGGGGCTGGTTTATGTTCTCTCCGAACGAACTCAGAAGATCGCCATCGAGCAGCGGGTGCTGAACGTGGTCGATACGGTGCGCGAGGACGGCACGACGCCGCGTACGGTCGTCGACGCTCTGGATCGCTTGGCCGATGGCACCGAAGCGGTGAAGGGCGACATCATCCCCGCGCCGATACCGGATAAGGACGCGACGGCTCCTTATGGCGAGCCAGCCGATCGCCTGGGGCTGAAGCGCCTCGTCAATCGCGGCTACTCGGTCGGCTACGATGATGCGCTGCCTTTGCCCCGCTGGTCCTCTTACCGCGTGTTTCCTTATAAGGATGTGTATCTCGAAAGGCCTTCTTCGTTCAAGTCCGATACGCGTACCGCGTCGCGCGTGACGACTTCCGAATACGTCCGCTCGGGCTACGACCGCGGGCACCTCGCGCCCAATTACGCAATCTCGGTCTGCTACGGCGAGGAGGCGCAGCGGGAGACCTTTCTTCTCAGCAATATCGTGCCGCAGCTCCACGCGCTCAATGCCGGTCTCTGGAAGGACATGGAGCAGCGGATCATGAAGCGTTACGTCGCGCGTTACGGAACTGTGTGGGTCCAGCTCGGCCCGGTCATCTCCTCGCCCTCCGCGAAGCAGGTTGGCCGCATCCCGGTGCCTACGTCTTTCTGGATGGTGATCTCGGAATATGACGAGTCGGGTCAAGGGATTCGCGCCATCGCCTACCTCGTTCCGCACGAAGAGAAGTGGCGCGACGTCGAGTTGACGCGCTACGTCGTGAGTATCCGCCGCCTCGAGGAACTGACCGGACTAGATTTCTTCCCGAATCTACCCAAGCCGACGCAGGACCGCCTGGAATCAGCGCCCGCGCCGCGCGCTTGGTGACGGCAGCTCGCGTCGCAGATCAGGGGCATGGATCAGGCAGACACAGTCCGCGCCATCGGCCGTGGGCAGCCACATGATGGGCAGCTTCGGCCACGCGAGGTGCATTGTCTTCTGTAGTCCGCCGACCTCGATGACGAGGATGCCGTGCGGTTTCAGCGCCTCGCGCGCCTGCGTGAGCAGCTTACGGATGACGTCGAGGCCATCCTTGCCCGAGACCAGCGAGCCCTTCGGCTCCTTCTTGAATTCGGCCGGCAGGCGGCGGTAGATGCCTTCAGGTTCGTAAGGTGGATTACTGAGGATCAAGTCGAACTTCGGCCCCTTGGTCAGTGCCGTCATCGTGTCCGTCTCGTGCAGGCTCACGCGCTTGGCGAGCTTGTGGGCGTCGATATTCAAGGCAGCGACTTCGAGTGCTGGCGCCGAGAGGTCGGTCGCATGCACGTGGGCCTTTGGGAAGCGCTTTGCGAGCAGGATGGCGAGGCAGCCTGAGCCCGTGCAGACATCAGCCACGTCGGTGATCTGGGCGATCGGCGGGAGCCATTGCGGGATGGCCTCAGGGATGAGCTCGACGAAGTAGGAACGCGGGATGATGACGCGTTCGTCGATATGGAAGCGGAGGCCCCCCAGCCAGGCTTCGCCGACGAGGTAGCCGGTAGGCACGCGGTCAAAGACGCGTCGTTCCACCAGTGCGAGGAAGGAGGCCTTCTCCTTGGCTGTCAGGGCGCGCTCGAAGCAAGAAGGGAGCTTCTCCCAGGCGAGGCTCGTGGCGTGGCCCATGAGCGTCAGGGATTCCTCTTCGGCGTTTACGAAGCCCTGGCCATGCGCGATGCCGGCCGACTTGAACAGACGGTTGGCAAAGCGTAAACAGTCACCGCCCGTTTTGAGGCGGGCGGTGGCGGCGGGGGTCGGGCGCGGCGGGGCGCTCATCGTCGGCGGCAGGGCCGCTTAGGTGAGCGGGGCGGCGGACCAGAGTTCCTTCGGGGTGCGTTCAAAGAAGTCCTCGAGGTACTTCGTCGTCGCGCCGCCCTGGCGGAAGGCCGGGTCCTTCATGATCGCACGGCAAACTGGGATCGTGGTGTGGATGCCGCGGATGATGTACTCGCCGAGGGCGCGGTGCATGCGGTCCAGGGCCTTCTGGCGGGTCGCGCCGACCGAGATCAGCTTGGCCACCATGGAGTCGTAAAGGGGAGGGATGACGTAGCCCGAGTAGCAATGCGAGTCGACGCGGATACCGTGGCCGCCAGGCGTGTAGTACAGACCGATGGTGCCGGGGCTCGGGGCGAAGTTGCGGGCCGGGTCTTCGGCGTTGATGCGGCACTCGATGGCGTGCCCGGTCATCTTGATGTCCTTCTGGGAGAGCTCGAGCTTCTCGCCGCAGGCGATGAGGATCTGGCGGCGGACGAGGTCAATGTCGGTGACTTCTTCAGTGACGCCGTGCTCCACCTGGATGCGCGTGTTCATCTCCATGAAGTAGTACTTACCGTTTTTATCGACGAGGAACTCGATCGTACCAGCGTTCTGGTAGCCGATGGTCTCGGCGAGTTTGACGGAGACCTTACCCATCTCCTCGCGGAGCTTCGGGGTGAGGAAAGGGGAGGGAGATTCTTCGATGAGCTTCTGGTGGCGGCGCTGCACGGAGCAGTCGCGTTCACCCAGGTGGATTACCTTGCCGTGTTCGTCGCCCAGGAGCTGGAACTCGATGTGGCGCGGCTGCTCGATGTACTTCTCGATGTAAACGCGAGCATCACCGAAGGCCTTCTCGGCTTCGGCGCGGGCGCTTTCGAATTCCTT
>JBEEKW010000011.1:0-39415 GCA_041168485.1 Verrucomicrobiota bacterium | reverse complement strand
CCGTACTTGGCGGTCTCGGAGATCGAGAAGCGCATGCCGGAGATGCCGGACTCGACCATGAGGTCGACGATGAGCTTCAGCTCGTGGAGGCACTCGAAGTAGGCCATCTCGGGCTGGTAGCCGGCTTCGACGAGAGTTTCGTAACCCACCTTGACGAGCTCAGAGGCACCGCCGCAGAGGACGGCCTGTTCGCCGAAGAGGTCGGTTTCAGCTTCTTCCTTGAAGGAGGTCTTGATGACGCCGGCGCGGGTACCACCGATGCCCTTGGCCCAGGCGAGGGCGGTCTTGGTGGCCTTGCCAGAGATGTCCTGCTGGACGGCGATGAGGGCGGGGACGCCCTTACCTTCGACATACTGTGCGCGGACAACGTGGCCGGGGCCCTTGGGGGCGACCATGGCGATGTCGACGTTCTTGCCGGGCTTGATCAGCTTGTAGTGGATCGAGAGGCCGTGGATGAAGAGGACGGTCTTGCCACCCTTGCCGAGGTTAGGAGCGATGTCCTTTTCCCAGACGGAAGCCTGCTTCATGTCGGGGATACCCACGAGCATGACGTCGGCGCGACGGACGGCTTCGGCGGTCTCATAGACCTTGAAGCCCTTTTTCTTCGCGGCGGCGGCGGACTTGGAACCCTTGTACAGGCCCACGATGACGTTCAGTCCGCTGTCGCGGAGGTTCATCGCGTGGGAATGTCCCTGGGAACCGAAGCCGAGGACGGCGAGGGTCTTGTTCTTCAGGAAGCCGAGATCGGCATCCTTGTCGGTGTACACTTTGGCAGGCATGGTTTTGGTGGAAAGGGGTTATTTGGAGGCCTTCTTGAGGCCGCGGGTCAGGGCGACGGCGCCGGTGCGGGCGGTTTCGATGATGCCGAAATGTTCGATGAGATCGAGGAAGGCGGAAATCTTGGTCACGTTTCCGGTGAACTCAATGAGCAGGGAGTCGTGGGCGACGTCGACGACCTTGGCGCGGAAGAGGCCGGCGATCTCGAGGATCTCAGTGCGGGTCTTCTTGTCGGACTTCACCTTGACGAGGATGAGCTCGCGGGCGACGTGGTCGACTTCCTCACGGGAGAAGTCGTTCACGGTGATGACGTTGATCAGCTTATCGAGGGCCTTGACGCAGCGGTCGAGGGCGGCGTCGTCGGCGACGACGGTCGCGGTGATGCGCGAGTAGGCCGGGTCGTGGGTCGGGCCGACGTTAAGGGTCTCGATGTTGAAACCGCGCCCAGAGAGCATACCAGCAACGCGAGCCAGGACGCCGAACTTATTTTCGACGAGGGCGGAGAGCGTGTGCTTCTTCTTAGGGGGCGTCATGGCGGCTTGAGAGTTTGGTGGAAGGGGTGGACGGAGAGGGACTCGAACCCACGACATTCTGCGTGTAAAGCAGACGCTCTAACCAACTGAGCTATCCATCCAGAGGAAGGGTTGGTATAGGGAAGCCCCCCGCCTTTTGTCCACTATGAAAACCGCCCCGCGGGCTTGCCCCGGCCCCGTTAGCCCCGCAATCTGCGGGCAAATGGACCCTGTCCGCCGCCAACGCATCCTGGAAACGCTCCAGTCCCTCGCCCAGCCGGGCCTCGCCAAAGAGGGTCTTTTGGAGTGCATGCGGGTACTCGATGCAGAAGTGGCCGCCCCGGAATCGGGTTTGCCGGGCGACCTCGATCACTACCTACGCCGCCGCTCTTA
Organism: Verrucomicrobiota bacterium; assembly: GCA_041168485.1. GTDB lineage: Bacteria > Verrucomicrobiota > Verrucomicrobiia > Opitutales > UBA953 > UBA953. The sequence continues at coordinate 37,733 of JBEEKW010000011.1, read as the reverse complement.
TGAGAAGGCGCTGGTCTTCCTCCAAGGCGGCACGCCGGGTGCGGGTACCTGTGGACGCGGCGCATGAGCGGTAGCCCTTTCGATAAGCTGGACGGCCAGGATCTGCCGCCCGGCCCGCCCCTGAAGCCGGTCGTACCCGTCGCCAAGGCAAAGCCGAAGCTGGGCAAGGTCATCCTGCAATATGAACGTGCCGGCCGCGGCGGCAAGGAGGTCACGATCCTGAAGGGACTCTGGATCGAGTCGCAGGAGATGCGCATGCGCGAGGCGCTGCTCAAGGAACTCAAGCGCGCCCTCGGCACGGGCGGCGCCCTCGAAGCCCGCGAGATTGTGCTGCAAGGCGACCGTCGCGACACGGCGAAGGCTTGGCTGCTGAAGGAAGGTTTCACGACCAACCTCTGATTTGCAAAACCACTCGCCTCCGGCTCGTGCGTCGGTAGGGTAGGGGCGTGCCTGATTTGCAGCCCAACCTCATCCGCCTCGACGGCGACTTTGCGCCCGTACGCCGTGTCGTCGAGTTGCTCCGCGATGCGGGTGGACGCCCGTTCCTCGTCGGCGGTTGCGTGCGCGATGCGCTAATGGACGTCCCAGTCCTCGACTTTGATATCGAGGTCTACGGCCTCGGCACGCGCCAGGTCGAAGCGGCCCTGCGCAAGGAATTCGGCATCATCACGGTCGGCGCGGCCTTCGGCGTGACGAAGCTCAAGGACTTCCCGATCGATGTCTCGGTACCCCGTCGCGAGAACCGCACGGGCGCCAAGCACACGGATTTCGACGTGCAGGCCGACCCTTCGATGACGCCGAAAGACGCCGCGGAACGCCGCGACTTCACGCTCAATGCGATTATGTGGGACCCGTTCACGGGCGAGGTGGTCGATCCGTGGGGCGGCGTCGCTGATTTGAAGGCGAATCGTCTCCGCCATGTCTCGGATAAGTTCGCCGAAGACCCGCTCCGCGTCCTCCGCGCGATGCAGTTCGCAGCGCGTTTCGAATTCTCAGTCGCCTCGGAGACCGTCGCGCTCTGCTCTTCGCTCAACCAGTCCGATCTCCCGCCGGAACGCCTGATGGAGGAGTGGACGAAGCTCATCCTCCGCGGACGTAAGCCCTCGGTAGGCCTGACTTTCCTGAAGGACTGCGGTTGGACGAAGTTCTACCCGGAACTGCACGCGATGATCGGCGTACCCCAGGATCCGGAATGGCATCCTGAGGGCGACGTGTGGAATCACACCTGCGAGTGCCTTGATGCTTACGCCAAGGAGCGTCTCGGCGACCGCGACGAAGACCTCATCATCGGCCTTTCCGTGCTGCTGCACGATATCGGCAAGGCGACCACGACGAAGAAGGAGAAGGATGACCGCTGGCATGCCTATGGTCACGAGGAGGCGAGCTTCGAGCTCGCTCCGCATTTCCTCGCCCAGATCACGAACGAGAAGAAGCTCATCGATTCCGTCCTGCCGCTCGTCCGCTGGCATGGTCAGCCGTATTACCTGCACAAGGCCGGTGCTGGCGACGCTGCTGTCCGCCGCCTCGCCAACAAGGTCGTCCGCATCGATCGCCTCTGCCGCGTCGACCTCGCCGACCGCCGTGGTCGCGGTACCGCGAGCATGCACGGCCCGTCCCCGCATGGCGAGTGGCTCGCCGAACGTGCGGCCGCCCTGCAGGTCGCTTCGACCGCCCCCAAGAAGATCGTCCTCGGCCGCCACCTCATCGCCATGGGACACAAGCCCGCCGGTTGGTTTTCCCAGGTCCTCGACGAAGCCTTCGAAGCCCAGCTCGACGGTGTCTTCGGCGACGAAGCCGGCGGCCTCGCTTGGCTGACGGAACGCATGGCTAAGGGCATTGTCTAATTTTCTTACCATGTCGCAACCTACCGCTGGTGTCCCGGAACTCGTTGTCGGTCAGCCCGACTGGCACGCCGTGCTCGTCAAGATACTCGAGAACTTCGCGTGCGTCACGGGCACGATCCATCGCACGGATCCGTCCACGGGCCTGCTGATACTGGTCACCCAGCACGGCATCCCTCCGCACGTGCTCCCGATGCTGTTGCCGAAGATCGACAATATCCCTTTCGGCAAGGGCATCGCCGGTTGCGCCGCGCAGCGCAAGGAAGCCGTCCAGCTCTGTAATCTTCAAGAAGACCTCGGCGGAGTGGCCAAACCCGATGCTCAGAAGACGAACGTCCAAGGGGCGCTCGCCGTGCCGATCGTCGGCGCCGACGGCAAGGTGGTCGGTGTGCTCGGCATCGGCAAGATGCAGCCCTACGAGTTCAACGACAGCGAAGTCGCGGATCTCAATGCCGTCGCGGCCTTGATCTCCGCAAGGCTGTAAACTATCTGATTTGGTTCTGACGAAGAACCAAGAACAACGAACTAAGAACGCTGCGCGTCGCCCGCTAGCGCTCGTCCCGTCGGCGACCCCTTCTGCTTGAGCAGGCCTTCCGGGAGGCCGGCGTAGACGAGTCTGCCGCCTCGCTCGCCGCCTTCGGGTCCGAGCTCCATCACGTGATCCGCTGCCAGGATGACGTCGGCGTGGTGTTCGATGACGATGAGCGTCGCGCCCGCGTCGCGCAGGCGGCCGAGCAGGGCGAGGAGCTTGGCGATGTCGTCCCAGTGCAGGCCGGTGGTGGGTTCGTCGAGGACGTAGAGGCGGCCGGAATGGTCGCGGCGCGCGAGCTCGGACGCGAGCTTGAGGCGCTGGGCCTCGCCGCCGGAGAGCGTGTTGGCGGCCTGGCCGAGCTTGATGTACCCTAGCCCGACCTCTGCGAGGGTGCGGAGTTTTTCGGCGAGCTTCGGTTGGGCACGGAAGACTTCGGCGGCTTCGTTGACGGAAAGCCCGAGGGCGTCGGCGATGCTGAGTCCCTTAAAGCGCACTTCGAGCGTCTCGCGGTTGAAGCGTCGGCCGGCGCAACTGGGGCAGTCGACGAACGTCTCGCCGAGGAACTGCATGTCGAGCGCGACGGAGCCTTCGCCGGAGCACGTCTCGCAACGTCCACCGCGCACGTTGAAGCTGAAGCGACCGGGCCCATAACCGCGGGCCTTAGCGAGCGGGAGCGCGGCCCAGAGCTCTCGCATGAGGTCCATGATGCCGGTGAAGGTCGCGGGATTCGAGCGCGGGGTCCTCCCGATGGGCTCCTGGTCCACCGCTGTGAACGCGGTGATCTGCTCGAGTCCATCGATGCCGGCATGGCGTCCAGGGACGAACTTGGCGCCGTTGATTTTACGCGCAGCGGCGGCGGAAAGGATGTCGATGGCGAGCGTGCTCTTGCCTGAGCCGGAGACGCCGCAGACGACGGTGAGTCCGCCAATCGGGAAAGAGGCCGTGACGTCCTTGAGGTTGTTCTCGGTGGCGCCTTTGACGGTGAGCTGGGCTTTGCCCGGAGCCTTACGCTTCACGATGCCTTCTAGGGTGGCGCGACCGGAAAGGTAGGCCCCAGTACGGGAGGTGGCGTGGGCGGCACAGGCCTTAGGCGTGCCTTCGAAGACGATACGTCCGCCATCGATGCCGGCGCCCGGACCCATCTCGATGAGATGGTCGGCCGCGAGCATCATGTCGCGGTCATGTTCGACGACGAGGACCGTGTTGCCGAGGTCGCGCAGGCCGCGGATCGAACCGATGAGGCGTTGGTGGTCGCTCGGATGCAGGCCGATGCTGGGTTCGTCGAGGACGTAGGTCACGCCGACGAGCCCGAGGCCGAGCTGCGTGGCGAGGCGCACTCGTTGAGCTTCGCCGCCGGAGAGTGAACTGCATTCGCGATCGAGGGTGAGGTAGTTAAGGCCAGCGTCATTCAGGAACGACAGACGCTGCTCAAGCCCGCGGCGGGCTTCTTCGACTGGCATCACGCCCGGATGAGTAGCGAGCTGCTTGGTAAATTCTAGTGCGGCCGGGATGGTCATCGCGAGGAATTCGGCCATGCTCTTACCGTTCAGGCGGAGCGAGAGGGCAGTGTGGGACAGGCGTCGGCCTTGGCAGCCGGCACAGACGGAGCCGGCTTGGAACTGCAGCAGGCGCTGGCGCAGTGATTCGCCGGTGGTGGTGCGATAGGCGTGTTCGAGTTCGGTGAACATGCCAGCCCAGACGGTCTCGACGAGTTTGCGGCCCTTCGGCGGCGGGAGCAGGAATTTACGCTTAGGGTCGCCGTGGAGTAGGAGGTCGCGCACGGCCTTGGGCAGGTCGCGCCACGGGGTCTTGAGGTCGAACGGCACCTGTTCGGCCAGCGCGCGGGTGATTGCGTTGCGTCGGATGAGCGTCTTTCGCGTGGCGCATTTCCAGGGCTTCACGACGCCGTCGTGAATTGACAGGGCTTCGTCGCGGATGGAGAGGCTTTCCTGAAAGCGCATCTGTCGGCCGAGGCCGCCGCAATCTGGGCACGCGCCTTCGGGATGGTTATGCGAAAGGGCGCGCGGGCTGATGGGCTCGTAAGTCTCGCCGCAATGTTCGCAGGCGAGGTGGAGCGAGAGGACGTGCTCTTCCCATCGTCCGTCTTTCTCCGCGAGCACGCTCGCGCGGTGACGGCCTTCGCGGAAGGCGAGTTCGAGAGAGTCAGCCAGGCGGCTGCGCTGGTCGGGGCCGGCGACGATACGGTCGACTACCACGTCGAGCTGCTTGGCTTCGCGGCCCGTGAGTAGGCCGGCGGCTTCTTCGAGCGTGGCGACGGTGCCGTCGACGCGGACGCGCGAGAAGCCCCGTCGTCCGAGGTCGGCGGAGGCTTCGAGGAGGACTGAAGGGCGGTCCTTGGCGACGGGGGCTACGACCATCAGGCGGGTGCCGGCGGGGATGCCTTCGAGGGCAAGCAGGTTATCATCGAGCGAGCGGCGGCGGACGGGGTGGCCGTCTTTGAGGCAGCGGCGGTCGCCGGCGATGATCCAGAGGGGGCGGGCGTGGTCCGCGATTTCGGTCAGGGTGGCGACCGTCGAGCGGGGGTTGGTGTTGCCGCCGGTGCGCTGGGCGATGGCGATGACCGGGGAGAGGCCCCGGATGAAGTCCACGTCCGGCCGCGGGGCCGAATCCAGCATGCCACGGGCCTTGGCAGAGAGAGATTCGAGGTATTGGCGGCTGCCTTCGGCGTGCAGGGTATCGAAGGCCAAGGAGGATTTACCTGATCCGCTGACCCCAGTGATGACGGTCAACTGGTAACGCGGGATGGTCAGTTCCACGTCCTTGAGGTTGTGGGTGCGGGCTCCCTTGATGTGGATGGGCGGATTCAGATGGCCGACGATAGCCCGTCCGCCCTCGGGGAGAAGGCGGAAGTGGGTGACCGTTAATAAGTCGTCCCTTAATCCTCTTTTACCTCTTTCGGCGAACTGTCAGCCTGCAGGGATGCCACGCCTCTTTCTCGCCCTGCTGATTCTGTTCACCGCTCGTGCTTCGGCCGACAAGCTTGAACCGCGTGTCCTCTTCCTCGGCGACAGTATCACGTACGGCGGCAACTGGACGGTGTACGTCGAGTCCGCGATTCGCGCGCAGAAGGGCATGGGTCGGGCAACAATCGTGAACATGGGTCTCTCGAGCGAGACGACTTCCGGTCTCTCCGAGCCAGGTCACGCCGGCGGCAGTTTCCCGCGGCCCGATTTACATGAGCGCCTCGGCCGCGTGCTCGCTCAATTCAAGCCGACGCTGGTCGTCGCCTGCTATGGGATTAACGATGGCATCTATCAGCCGCTCGATGCTTCGCGTCAGTTGGCCTTCCAGGATGGCATCATCAAGCTGCGTCTCGCCTGCATTCGTGCTGGTGCACAGATTGTCGTCGTCACCCCTCCGCTTTATGCTCCCGACAATCGCGCGAAGGATGCGATCAACTATGACGGCGTGATGGAGGCCTACGGTGCTTGGCTTGTCGCGCAACGTTCCGCTGGTTGGCAGGTCATCGACATTCATCCGGTACTTCATCAATCGGTTGACGCCGCGAAGAAGGCCGATCCGACTTTCATCTACGCGAAAGATAATCTACATCCCGGCGAGCAGGGACATCTCTTCATGGCAAAGGCCGTGTGGCAGTCGCTTGCGCCGATGATGAAATGGAAATCCGATGTCATGTTTGCTGAAGGCCTGAAGCTGAAGAGCCTGCGCGAAAGTTCGGCGCTTCTGCGTGATGCCTGGCTCACCCAGACTGGGCACAAGCGTCCCGGGGTGAAGGGTGGCCTTCCGGTGCCCGAGGCGGAGGCCCGTTCGGCCGCCCTTATTGCCGAATACCTCAAAAAATAAGGGTTTTCTGGATTTAAGGGGTGGGGAAGGGGTGGGGGCTATTGCCTAAGAAACACCCCTCCGACACGAGACTGTAACAATTGCATGAGATGATGCCTTCGATTCCTACACACATGCACACCACCCTCAAGTCCCTCGCGCTGCTCGCCCTCACGGCGACTGTCGCTTCCGCCCAGTCCGCTGCCCCGGCCGCCGCCGAGGTCGTCACCGTCGATCCTAAGCTCCCTGACTACGCTGTCACCTCTGGCGTCTCGGGTAACTTGAACTCGGTCGGTTCCGACACCCTCAACAACCTCATGACTTTCTGGAGCGAAGGCTTCAAGTCCCGCTATCCTAACGTGAATGTCCAGGTCGAAGGTAAGGGATCGGGCACCGCCCCTGTCGCTCTTGCCTCTGGTGCCGCCAATGTCGGCCCGATGAGCCGCGAGATGAAGTCTTCCGAAATCGCTGCCTTCGCCGGTAAGTTCGGCCACAAGCCGACCAAGATCGCCGTCGCCATCGACGCCCTTGCTGTCTTCGTCCATAAGGACAACCCGGTCCCTGGTCTCTCCCTCACTCAGGTTGACGGTATCTTCTCCTCCACCCGCAAGCGCGGTGGCCAGGATGTCGCCACTTGGGGTGATGCTAAGCTGACCGGCTCCTTCGCTGGCAAGACCATCTCCTCCTTCGGTCGTAACTCCGCTTCCGGCACCTACGGTTTCTTCAAGGACACTGCCCTGAAGAACGGTGACTACAAGTCCTCCATTAAGGAGCAGCCAGGTTCCTCCTCCGTTGTCCAGGGTATCGCCGCCGACCTCGGTGCGATCGGTTACTCCGGCATCGGTTACAAGACCTCCGGCGTCAAGGCCCTCGCCCTGTCTGTCGAAGACGGCTCGCCCTTCATCGAAGCGAACTACGCTAACTGCCTCAACGGCACCTACCCGCTCGCCCGCTACCTGTACGTCTACGTGAACAAGGCTCCTTCTAAGGATATGGACAAGCTCACCAGCGAGTTCATGACCTTCGTCGTCTCCAAGCAGGGCCAGGAAATCACGATCAAGGACGGCTACTTCCCGCTGCCTCCTGAAGTCTCCGCCGAAGGTCGCGCCTCGCTCAAGTACTACAGCGCCGAGTAAGTTTGGTCTCGAAATCGTATCGTCGCCACCACACCCTCTGGGGTCGGTCTAAAAAGAGCGACGATACGGTCTCGGGTCCTCCTAAGGCGGGGTCTGCCCGCCTTACCCTTTATTAGAGCCAAAGACACCAGACCGTAACCCAATGGAAACTTCTGACAAAAAGCCCGCTCCTGCGCCTGCGCCGGAATCGCGTTTTACAGTGAGTCCCATGACCCTCGCTGCCGACCGGTGGATGGGGCGCCTCATCCGCATCGGCGGAGTCGGCGTGGTGCTCGCGGTCTTCGGGATGCTGGCCTTCCTGATCTTCCAGGTCTTCCCGCTCTTCACCGGCGCCAAGGTCGCCCCGGTGGGCGCTCTCACTGTCCCCGCCGCCGCCGTCGCCTTCGGCGAAGATGAATACGGCGACTTCCCCTATGTCGTCCAAGCGGATGGCAAGGTGATCTTCCAGCGGGCCAAGGATGGCTCGAAGCTTCTCGAATGGTCGCCCACGCTCGGCGATCGTCGCGTCACCGCGGTTCGGAGCTATCCCCGTACCGGCCTTGTCTTCTTAGGCCTTTCCGACGGGTCGGTCCAAGAGTTGCGCGTCGTCTACCGTTCGACTTTCGATGCCGCCGGCAAGCGAACCGTCGAGCCTTCGGTCACCGCCCTCGAATCGATTGTAATCGGCAAGCCAGGCGTACCTTGCGTGGACGTCTGGAATGCGAAGGGTCCGCAGTCGCGTCTCTTGCTCGTCCGCCAAGAATCGGCGGGTAAGCCGCTCCTCACCGCAGTTCGTGTGATCGAGCGTAAAGGCCTCGGCGGCAAAGCCAGGGTCACCACCAGCGCCCCGTTCGTGGTCGCGGCCGATGCCACTTCGGTCGAACAGGTACTCCTGCCTTCCACGGCCGAATCGCTCATCGTCGTCGGCAAGTCCGGCGAGGTGCGCACGTACGCCGACGACGGCACCAATTTCTCCTTCCTCCAGGCTTTCGTGCCTTTCAAAGAATCGCGCGAACAGGCCGTGGCCTCGGCTGGCTTGATCTTCGGCAATGTTTCCGTGGTCTTTGTGAGCCGTGCGGGCGAACAGCAGGTCTGGTCGATGTACCCGCAGCTCCAGCCAGACGGCAAGAGCCTGCGCCGCTGGGGTAAGATCCATGACGGCGTACTCCTTGCCGGCGCTGGCGAAGGGGTTTACGCCGCCGAAGGCAACAAGTGCTACCTCGCAGTCGCCGGAGGCAAGCTGCAGATCCGCAACATGACCACGGGCTCGCTCCGCTGGGAAGGTGATGTGCCTGCCGGAAAGATTCTTCAGGTCGCTTTCGCGGGAAACTACGACCGCTTCACCGCGCTTTCAGCCGACGGTAAGCTTCATCGCTGGAGCATCGACGACCATCACCCGGAATCTTCCTGGGGCGCATTTTTCGGTAAGATCTGGTATGAGGGAGCCACCGGTCCGGATTACACCTGGCAGTCGAGTGCAGGATCCGATGAGTTCGAAGCGAAATACTCCCTTGTCCCTCTCTTATATGGTACGGCCAAGGGCACCATCTTTGCGCTGCTGTTTGCCCTCCCGATCGCCTTGACCGCCGCGATCTATGTCTCGCAGTTCCTTCGCCCGGAATACCGCAATGTCGTGAAGCCCGTCATGGAGATCATGGCCTCGCTGCCGTCCGTGGTCCTTGGCTTCCTCGCCGGTCTTTGGCTCGCCCCACTTGTTGACCCACGCCTGATCTCGATTTTCTGCGCCGTCGGCATCCTTGCCCCTGCGGCCCTGTTCGCCGGCTTCCTTTGGTCCGCGCTCCCGCAACCGGTCCGCCGCCAGGTTAAGCCAGGCATGGAGTTCCTCTGGCTCCTTCCCTTCCTCGCGCTCTGCGCTTACTTCGCCTGGCAGGCTGGTCCGGCCGTCGAAGCTGCCTTCTTCACCGTGAAGGACACCGCGAGCGGCCTGCCGATCGCCGACTTCCGCGAGTGGTGGCGCCAGACAACCGGAGAAACCTACGACTCCCGCAATTCCCTCGTGGTCGGCTTCGTCATGGGCTTCGCGGTCATCCCAATCGTCTTCACGATCGCCGAGGACTCCCTTTCCAACGTCCCAAACTCCCTGATCTCTGGCTCCCTCGCCCTTGGGGCCAGCCGCTGGCAGACAGTATGGAGCGTGGTGGTCCCGACGGCTATCTCGGGTATCGTCTCAGGTGTCATGATTGGCTTTGGACGCGCCATCGGTGAGACGATGATCGTCGTCATGGCCACGGGAAATACCGCCGTCATGGAGACCAATCCCTTCAGCGGCATGCGCACTCTCTCCGCCAATATCGCGGTCGAGCTACCTGAGGCCGCCGCCGGCCACACCCACTACCGCGCACTCTTCCTCGGCGCTTGCTGCCTCTTCCTGCTCACCTTCGTGATCAACACCCTCGCGGAAATCCTCCGCCAGCGCCTGCGTGAGCGCTACAAAGTCGTCTAAGCCATGGCCTCCTCTTCCGACAGCAGCACGCCCCGCGGCGAACCTTGGGTCTGGTTCACTGGCCTTGGCCTGATCATCGGCCTCGGCATGGTCATCGGCCTGCTTTCGCTCGTTTTTGTCAACGGCATCACGGTCTTCTGGGCCCCGCAGGTCCCGGTCGCACAGGTCGACGACGGGCGCACCATCATTGGTCAGCTCGCCCAGCGCCGCATCCGCGCCGGCTCGCCCGCCGACAACCCCCGCTACGAGCTCCAGTATCAGGTCGGTCTCCGCGAACTGAACGGTAATTCCTACCTCTGGGTCGACGAAGCCAAGATCAAGTCCGAGACCTTCCCTGCCGACGTGCTTGGTTTGGAGCGCGTCGAGAACGGTCCCGCCTTCGTCCGCCCGCTATCCCTGCGCAAGTCCGACGGTAAGCTGATCGCGGCGACGGACCCCGCTTTCGAAGCCTCCTTCCAGGTCGAAGTCGCAGCGGCTTCTGCCGTCCGCGAGAAGCTGGTTGAAATCACCCGCCACCGAATCGGCGATGTGAACAGCGAGATGGATGAGGCCCGCGTGGCCCTGCGTCGTGCGGAGGATCTGAAGCTGGCCGATGAGATCACCGATCGCCGCCGCCAAATTGCCGGACTGGAAGAACGTTTCGCCACGTTGCAGGCCGAGGCCAAGAAGGTCGTCGAGGGTGGGGCCGTGGCTTCGCTCGTCTCCAAGGACTCCGCCGGCCGTGAGGTCGTCGTCCCGCTCACCCAAGTCATCCGCGCCTGGTTCCCTAACCGCCTCGACACGTGGGGTCGCGTGCAGCTCTTCTTCTCCCGTCTCGGCGAGTTCGTTTTCCACGAGCCCCGTGAGGCCAATACTGAGGGTGGCTTGATGCCGGCCATCTTCGGCACGCTCGTGATGACGGTGTTCATGAGCCTGATGGTCACGCCCTTCGGTGTCATTACCGCCATCTATCTTCGCGAATACGCCCAGAATGGTCCCGTCCTGCGTATCGTGCGCATCAGCGTCAATAACCTCGCCGGGGTCCCCTCCATTGTCTTCGGCGTCTTCGGCCTCGGTTTCTTCGTCTACGTCCTCGGCGGTTCGATCGACCAGCTCTTTTTCGCCGACCAGTTGAAGTATAACAATAACACACCTGTCTTCGGCACAGGTGGCCTGCTCTGGTGTTCCCTGACACTCGCCCTGATGACCCTCCCCGTGGTCATCGTCGCCACGGAAGAAGCCCTGGCCGCCGTCCCGCGCGGGATGCGCGAAGCCTCGCTCGCGACTGGCGCTTCGAAGTGGCAGACGATTCGCGAGATTCTGCTCCCCGCTTCCGCCCCGGGCATCCTGACCGGCGTCATCCTTGCCATGGCCCGTGGGGCAGGGGAGGTCGCTCCCCTGATGCTGGTCGGCGTCGTGAAGCTCGCCCCGACGCTGCCTTTCGATGGCACTGCGCCATTCCTCCATATGGACCGCAAGTTCATGCACTTGGGCTTCCACGTGTATGACCTCGGCTTCCAGTCGCCGGACTCCGACGCGGCCCGCCCGATGGTCTTTGCGACCACGCTCCTGCTCATCATCCTGGTCGTCTGCCTAAACATCGGCGCGATCACGATCCGCAATCGCCTTCGCGCTCGCTTCAAGGGCGCCTCCTTCTAAAAACAAACTACCTCATGCCCCAAATCATGAACCCTCCCTCCTCCTCACGCATCAAGGTCCGCCCCGCCACCGAACGCGAAGGCCGCAAGGACTATATCACCATCAAGGATTACGGTTTTTGGTATGGCCAGAAGAAGGCCCTCGACGCCATCTCCCTCGACATCCCGGAGCGCCAGGTGGTCGCCTTCATCGGTCCGTCCGGCTGTGGTAAGTCCACGCTCCTGCGCAACCTGAACCGTATGAACGACCTCGTCGATGGCATCAGTCACGAAGGGGACATCACCATCAACGGACGTTCGATCTACGACCCGGGCTTGGAGGTCATCTCCCTCCGCCGCCGTGTTGGCATGGTCTTCCAGAAATCCAACCCTTTCCCTAAGTCCGTCTTCGAGAATGTTGTCTACGCCCTCCGCGTGGTCGGCGTCCGCGACCGTGCCGTCCTCGAGGAAGCCTGCGAGACCTCGCTCCGTAAGGCCGCGCTCTGGGACGAAGTGAAGGACCGCCTCGACGACAGCGCCCTCGGCCTGTCCGGCGGCCAGATGCAGCGACTGTGCATCGCCCGCGCCATCGCTAATCGCCCGGAGATCTTGCTGATGGACGAGCCTTGCTCGGCCCTCGACCCGATCGCGACCGGCAAGATCGAGGAGCTCATCCACGAGCTCAAGGAGCAGTTCACGATCGTGATCGTGACGCACTCGATGCAGCAGGCCGCCCGTGTGTCGGACCGCACGGCCTTCTTCTATCTCGGCAAGCAGATCGAATACGATACCACCGAGAAGATCTTCATGAACCCGTCGCAGGCCCAGACCGAGGCCTACATCTCGGGCCGTTTCGGTTGAACCTTTAATAAATACCAACATGCAACGCTTTTTCCACGACGAACTCCGCCAACTCCGGGACGACCTCATCCTTATGGGCGAGCGTTCGCTCGACATGACTCGCCTAGTGCTCCGCGCTGTCGAGACCGGTGACGACTCTTTGGCCCTCCAGGTGCGCGGTATGGATGACCGTGTCGATGAGCTCGAGAAGCGTGTCGACCGTGAAATCATGCGCTACCTGACCCTCTTTGGTCCGATGGGTAGCGACGTTCGCCTCCTCCTCGCCGCCCGTGATATCGGCCATGACCTCGAGCGTATCGCGGACGAGGCTTCGGTCATCGCGAAGCGTGCGATGGTCATCTCCGAGCGCGGCCCGCTGAAGAACCTCCTGCACGTCCCGGCCGAAGGCATCATCGCCTGCGAAGTCCTGCGCCTCGCGCTCGACAGCTTTATCGAAGGCGACATCGCGAAGGCCCGCTTGGTCCTGGAGCGTGACGCGGAGATCGACGCCCTTAATCGTAAGAACTACGAAGAGCTCTTCGGCAAGGCCGGCGACTCCGCCAAGGTGTCTGCCTCCCACGTCGAGCTGATCTTCATCTCCAAGGCCCTCGAGCGCATCGGCGACCACTCCAAGAATATCGCCGAACAGGTCATCTTCCTCCTCTCCGGCGAGGACGTCCGCCACGCCCGCTAAGCATGTCCCTAGAAAAAGTCCCCCTTGTCGGGGGGCTTTCCTGTGGTATGATGCGGGGATGGAAGTCGCACGTCGTCTTGGAGTCTTGGTCCTCGAATGGGCCTCCCTCGCCTTGGGGGTGTTCTTGGCTAAGTATTTTGATTTTCTTACCTATGGGGATCCGTTGACGCTCGGGGTCGTCGCGGTCGTGCTTGGGCTCTTCAATTCCTTCCTCCGGCCATTTCTTCTGGCGATTTTCATGATCGTCTCGATCCCCATCTTAATCATTACCCTCGGGCTAGGCGCCTACTTGGTTCTCTTTGTGACCAATGGGGCCATTCTCGCTCTGACTGATAGCCTGATTAGGGATTTACAGGTCAAGAGTTGGGCTATGGCGACTCTGACAATATCCATCACCTCCTGGATGATTTCCTCTTCCGTCGGCATCGATCAGCTTAAGCCGCTGCGCCGGGCTAACGAAGCCAAGGCTAACGCCCAGAAGGCCAAGGACGACGCCATCGATATCTGAGACGAGCAGGGAAGTCGTTTCAGGTGGCACATTCTTGTTCGCCGCAGGGCGAACGCTGGTAGGGGCAAGGCTTTGCCTTGCACTCCATAGAAGGAGGGCGCGGCGTAGCCACGCCCCTACCTTGGGCCGCCCTGCGGCGGCCTTGTGCCACCCGTATCTTTACGGTCTCTCCGGCCCTCATGCCCTCCGGCCCTCGGGCCCTCGTTTTCACTCAGTCTTGCCAATCCGCTGGGAGTCCTTTGCGTGGGGGCTCTAAGCCATGTCGAATCCCGCTCTCTCCTCCTGGGCCCGCAACGTCTCCCCTTCACCGACTCTCGCCGTCGATGCCAAGGCGAAGGCCCTTAAGGCCGCTGGCAAGGACGTGGTCGGTTTCGGCGTCGGTGAGCCCGACTTCGATACCCCGCAGTTCATCAAGGACGCCTGCGCTAAGGCCCTGGCTGATGGCCAGACGAAGTATGCCCCTACGCCGGGCATCCCCGCTCTCCGTAAGGCCATCGCCGAAGACTACACCCGCCGCGGCTTCACTGGCATCGCCGACGCCAATGTCGTCGTCTCCCCGGGCGGCAAGATGTCCTGCTACCTCGCCATCCTAGCCACGATCAGCGCTGGCGACGAAGTCATCATCCCGGCCCCGTATTGGGTGAGCTACCCCGAGATGGTGAAGCTCGCCGGCGGCACGCCCGTCGTCGTGAACGCCGAAGACGTCACCGGTTTTAAGATCACCCCCGCCCAGTTGACCGCCGCGCTCACCCCGAAGACGCGCATGGTCATCATCAACAGCCCGTCCAACCCGACCGGCGCCGTCTATTCCCGTGCCGAACTCGAAGCCCTCGTGGCCATCTGCGTGCAGGCTAACGTGTGGATCATGTCCGACGAAATCTACGAGAACCTCGTCTACGACGGCCAGACCACCTGCAGCCCGGCGACCTTCTCGCCCGAAGCCGCCCGCCTGACCATCACCGTTTCCGGCTACGCCAAGAGCTACTCCATGACTGGCTGGCGCCTCGGCACCCTCGTCGCCTCGGACAAGGCCCTCGCCGCCGCCGTGGCCGACCTGCAGAGCCAGATCTCGTCCAACGCCACCACCTTCGCCCAGTTCGGCGCCCTCGCCGTTCACCAGCACCCCGACAAGGCCAAGGCCTCCCTCGCCGAGATGGGCGCCGTCTTCGATAAGCGCCGCCTCAATCTCCTCGCGGGCCTCAACGCCATCCCCGGCCTGACCTGCTACCGCTCGCAGGGTGCGTTCTACCTCTTCCCGAACATCAAGTCGTTCGGCCTGACCTCCACGCAGTTCGCTGACCGCCTGCTCGAAGAAGAGCTCATGGCCGTCGTCCCCGGTTCCGCGTTCGGCTCCGAAGGCTACATCCGCCTCAGCTACGCGACCTCCGACCAGGTGATCGCGCAGGGCCTCGAGCGCCTCGCGCGTTTCTGCGCTAAGCTGAAGAAGTAATCGCCTAAGGCGATCGCCCTAAAACGAAAGGACGGCACTCAGTGCCGTCCTTTTTTGTGCCTGTATCGAGGTAGGGGCACGACCGCGTCGTGCCCTAGCGTCAGCCGCGAGGGGCGGGGCTACGCCACGCCCGGGCACGTCGTAACCGTGCCCCTACCTCAGGCCACCGTGCGGCGGCCTAGTGGATCAGGCCCACGTGTCCCCTGACGTTATGCCGGCTCCACCAGGATGCACGGCATCCCGGCGGCGTCGGCGGCTTCCTTGCCGCGCGGGCTGTCTTCGATGACGACGCAGTCGGCAGGCTTCAGGCCGAGGCGGTCCGCCGCGGCGAGAAAGAGGTCAGGGTGCGGCTTGGAGCGCACGGCGTCCTCGGCGGTGATGATGGCGTCGAAGAGATGCGTGATATCAATCTGCTTGAGCGTGGTAAACACGTGGTCGCGACGACCAGCGGAGGCGACGGCAGTCTTGTGACCGAGGCCGCGGACGTGGTGGACGACGGCGACGACTTCCGTGCGGGCGGTGACGTCCTTGGCGAGGTGCTCCTCGAGGAACTCATGGCCGTCGGCAAGGAGTTGCTCGACGTTCAGGTCGAAGCCGTAATCGGCCTTGAGACGCTTGCACGTGTCGACGGCGGACATGCCGCCCATCGAGCAGAAGAGGGGCCAGGGGAAGTCGAACGGGCGACCGATCTGTTTGCCCACGATGTGGGTCCAGCTGCGGTGGTGGATCCACATGGAGGCCGCAAGGGTGCCGTCGCAGTCGAAGATCCAGCCCGGACGGGAGAGCAGGGCCGGGTCGAAGGGAATCATCTGGGACATGGCGATCAGCGCATTCCAGGGAAACCGCCGCCAGGGAAGCCGCCACCGGGCATGCCGCCGCGACCGCCGCCCATCTGGCCCATGCGACGCATGAGTTCCTTGCCCTTGCCGCCCTTCATCATGCGCATCATGTCGCGCATCTGGGAGAATTGTTTGATCAGCGCGTTCACATCGCTGACCTGGGTGCCGGAGCCCTTGGCGATGCGGAGACGGCGAGAGCCGTTGAGGATTTCGGGGTTGCGACGCTCCTTCTTGGTCATCGAGAGCACGATGGCTTCGGTCTTGGCGAGGTGTTTCTCTTCCTTGGCGCCGACCTGGACGTTGCCCATGCCGGGCATCATCTTCATGATGTCGCCGAGCGGGCCCATCTTCTTCATCTGCGACATCTGCGCGAGGAAGTCCTCGAGGTCGAAGTCGGCCTTCTTCATCTTCTCGGCCAGGCGTTCGGCTTCCTTGTGGTCGACGACTTCCTGGGCCTTCTCGACGAGGGAGACGACGTCGCCCATGCCCAAGATACGCTGGGCCATGCGGTCGGGATGGAACGTGTCGAAGTCCGAGGACTTCTCGCCCGTGCCCATGTAGCGGATCGGGACGCCCGTGACCGACTTCATCGACAACGCAGCGCCACCGCGGGCGTCACCGTCGAGCTTGGTCAGGATGATGCCCGTGAGGGGTGTGGATTCGTGGAACTTGGCGGCCACGTCGACTGCCTGCTGGCCGAGGGCGGCGTCGGCGACGAGGAAGACCTCATGCGGCTGGAAGGCGTCGCGGACGCGGCGGACTTCTTCCATCAGGTCGCCGTCGATCTGGAGGCGGCCGGCGGTGTCGACGATGACGAGATCCGCGGCGGCAGCTTCGGCTTCCTTGACCAAGCGGCCCACCATGGCGGCGACGTCGGTCGCGGCGCGGTCCGAGCGGAAGTCGAAGCCTTCGTTCTTGGCGAGGGTCTCGAGCTGGTCGATGGCCGCCGGGCGGCGCAAGTCGGCGGCGACGAGGGAGGGCTTCCGGATGCCTTCCTTCTTCACGAGATGCTTGGCGAGCTTGGCGGCGCTGGTCGTCTTACCCGAGCCCTGGAGGCCGACCAGGAGGATGCGTAGCGGTCGGCGAGGGTCGATCGGGCGTTCGCCTTCGCCGAGGAGCTTCGTGAGCTCGTCCGACACGACTTTGACGGCCATCTGGCCCGGGTTGACGGACTCGATGACCGCCTGGCCGAGGCAGGCGACCTTGACGCGTTCGGTGAAGTCCTTGGCGACCTTGAAATTGACGTCGGCAGACATCAACGCCGAGCGGACCTCGTTCAGGGCCGGGGCGATGTTCTCTTCGGAGAGCTTCGAGAGCCCCCGGAGGTCGCGGAGGGCCTTGGTAAGTTTGTCGGTGAGGTTGGCGAACACGGGATGGGAAGGAGAAGGGAGGGAGGGGCGGGAGACAAGGCAGGAAGGCTGACAGCAGGGCTAGAGCTAGGGCTAGGGCTGGGATAAGATAAATACAGTCCGACATGCTGGCCCTAGCTCTAGCCCTAGCCCTAGCTCTGGCCCTATTCCGTCAAACAACTTTTGCTTTCGGGGCGATTAGCCCTCTTTTTGACGGAATGGAAATCCTCATCATGGGCTGCGGCACTTCGCAGGGCTGTCCCTTGCCCGCCCATGACAACCCGGGTCTCGACCTGAAGGACCCACGCAACTGGCGCGCCCGGACGAGCGTCCATGTCGTTATCGAAGGGCATCACGTCCAGGTTGACGCTTCCCCGGAATTCCGGACGCAGTGCCTGAAGTACGATGTGCGCGAGGTCGATACGTTCATCCTGACCCACGGCCACGCTGACCATGTTCTCGGCATGGATGACCTCCGTCAATTCTGCACGAACAAGGGTGGGGCGGCCATACCGACCTACTCGACCGAGGTCGGCCTCGAACGGATCAAGGCGATCTTCCCCTACGCCGTCGGCAAGCCGCAGGCCTCGGGTTACGTCTCGCTGGGTCTCAATCTCATGCCGTCAAAACTCGTGCTCCCGGGCGGCGGCATCATTCGTTCGACGCTCCTGCCGCATGGGAACGAATCCACGCTGGGCCTCGTCTTCGAGGAACCCTCGACGGGTATGAAGTTCGCCTATTATACCGACTGTCGTGCGATGACCGAGAAGTCGCTCGAACTGGGCGAGCACGCCGACCTCGCGATCTTGGACGGTCTCCGTCCGAATCCGCACCCGACGCACATGACGGTCGATGAGGCCTGCCAGGCCGCGCACGACCTGCGCGCCAAGCGGGCGCTGATCACGCACATGACGTTTCAAATCAATTACGAGACCACGATGGCCCAGCTGCATAAGACGCACCCGAAGGTCGGCCTCTGCTACGACGGACTGCGAATCAAGCTTGGCGCGTAAGCGGGCACGAAAAAGGGCGCCCACTGGGCGCCCTTTGTTTGCCGTCTGAGCTTAGCTCAGAGTTCGGTGACGACGATGTTGCGGAACCAGCAGGGGTCGCCGTGCTCAGTGAGCATGAGCTTACCCTGGCCGGGGCCGAAGCCCTTCTTGTTCTTAAACTTACTCTTCGCGATCGCGGCCTTCCACTCGTCGGACTTCGTGTCGGCCGAGGCGCAAGGCTTGCCGTTGAGGAAATGCTCGATCTTGCCGTCCTTCACCACGATGCGGCTCTGGTTCCATTCGCCGATGGGCTTCTTCGCCTTATCCTTGGCGGAATCGATGATGTCGTAAATCGAGCCGGTGTTGTGACTGCCGCCCTTGAGTCCGTCGGGGTGCTTATCGTCGTCGATCATCTGGTACTCGATGCCGAGCCACTCGCCCTTGCCCTTGGCGTCCTTGATGTTGGTGACCCAATACTTGATGCCGTTGTTACCGGCGGCGTCGAGGCGCCATTCCCAGGTGAGTTCAAAGTTCGTGTATTCCTTCTTCGAAATCAGCGCACCGGTTCCCTTCTGGGCGGCGAGATGGATGACGCCGCCTTCTTGGGTCTGCCAGCCGCCGGCGGGAACGCCGCCGTTGAGGTCGGTGAAGTCGGCGAGCGTAAGGATGGCCTTTTCGCCGGCGAAGAGGGAGCCGGTGGCGAGTAGGGCGAGGAGGAGGGATTTCATGTGGGGAAGGGTTTTATGGGAGGTTTCCTGTCTGATTTGAAGTCCTTAATGGATCTCATGGGAGGACCTTGATTTCTTTGAGCCAAAGCAGGGAATCTGCCTGCCACTTATCCCAGGACGGTCCCTTGTAGCCGTTGAGGCCGTGGCCGCCGTTGGGGAGTTCGATCAGTCGGGTCGGTAGGCCGGCCTTCTGCTGCGCGGCGAAGAACATACGGCTATTTTCGATGGGCACGACTTTATCGTCGAGTGCATGGGCGAGAAAGGAGGGCGGGGTGTCGGCCTTCACGTGCTTCTGGCTGGAGAAATAATCCGGCAGACCAGCGGCGGGATTTTCGCCCATCAGGTTCTTCTTGGAGCCGCGGTGTACGCCTTCATCCATACTGATGACTGGATAAATTAGGATCGAGAAATTCGGACGGCTACTCTGGCCGGTGACGGCGTTGGGTGCGCGTGTCTCGATCGTCTCGAAGTGCACGGTCGCGGTCGAAGCGAGGTGGCCACCGGCGGAGAAGCCGATGATGCCGACTTTCTTGGGGTCGATCTTCCATTGCGCCGCGTTGGCGCGGACGGTGCGGATCGCTTGCTGAGCATCGAGCAGCGGGACGTAAGGGCGACCAGCCGGCAAGCGGTACTCGAGAACGATGCCGGCGATGCCGTGGGAATTTAGCCAAGCCGCGATGCCATGTCCTTCGCCCTTGGTCACCAAACCGCCGTAGCCGCCACCCGGACAGATCACGATTGCGGCGCCATTGGGTTTGTCAGCCAGGTGCACGGTGAGCTTCGCCTTCGACGAGTCGGAGAACTTGCCGTCGCCTTCGGGCGCATCGCCTTTCCAGAGCGGCAGGGTTTCGGCGGCAAAGGCCGACGTAGTGAACGCGAGGAAAGCGAGGAGGCGCATGCGGGGAGAATACGGAGTATTGAGTATCGAGTATGGGGAAAAGCAGGGGGAGGGAAGGCGATTGCTGAGGTAGGGACAGTACCACGTGCTGTCCTGGTTCGCCGCAGGGCGAACGTAGGTAGGGGCACGATTCATCGTGCACTCCTAGGCAGGAGGGCGCGGCGGAGCCACGCCCCTACCTTCGGCCGCCCTGCGGCGGCCGACTAGGCACAAAAAAGCCCCGGAGGTCCGGGGCTTTTGCTAGTCTGGCGGACGGCTTACTTGCCGAAGCCAGCGGAGGCCTTGCCGTCGGCTTCGAGCTTGCCGACGGACCAGAGCAGGCCGCGGGCGACGAGGTCAAGGTAGCGGGCGTCTTCCACGGTGGCGTTGTTATGGCCGATCGTGGTGCTGAAGATGCGGGTCTTCTTCGGGCCGAACTCATTGGTCCAGACGACGACGGCGGTGACTTCCTGGGCCGGGGTGACCTTGCCCTTCTTGTCCTTCTTCTCCGGGATTTTCTGAGTGCCCTGGGCGAGAGTCTTGGCGGTCAGGATCTGGACGTTATTGTAAAGCTCTTCGTTAACGGTGGTCCAATCGGCGAGGCCCTTCAGGATCGGGCTATCCTTGTCGGTGAAGGTGATGGCGATCGGCTGCTGCGGGCCGTGACCGGTGGACTGCAGGCCAAGCATCTCGAACCAGCTGGCGTTATCGGCGCCGGCTTTCACTGGCTCTCTGTAGTTACCCCAGCGGTAGCTGTGCATCGCGCAGTGGAGGTTCACGGCAGGCAGGCCGTTCTTGTGGGCGTTGACGATGTTGGCGACGTAGGCCTGGTCGGTGATATCAGCCGCGCACTCGTCGTGGACGACGACGTCGTAGTTCTTACCCCAGTCCGGGTTCTTGAAGAGCTCGAAGAGCGGCTTGGTGGACTTGGTCGGATCGTAGGCGACTTCGACGGTGGCGTTGACGCGGGCTTCGATACCCTTCTTCAGGAATTCCTTCTGGTTGGCGTAGTCGTGGCAGCAGCCGCCGGCGACGACGAGGACGCGGAGAGGTTTCTGCTCAGCCGAGAGCGAGGTGGTCAGGCCGGCGAGGAGCGCCAGCGCGAGGAGGGAGCGGAGTTTCATTGGGGTGTCTGAGATAAAGGGTGGGGTAAGGGGGCTGGGCAAAAGAAAACTTACTTCTTGGCCTTCGGGGCGACCTTGGCGGCCGTTAGGGCTGCTTTCGTGTCGGCTATGGCGGCCTTGGCGAGTTCATCAGGGATAGGCTGTCCTTCCACAAAAGCGTAAAGGGCCTCCTTCTGCTTCTCGGTCATCGGCTTCTCGGCCTTGGGCGGCATGACATCACCGGCGGTTCGGTCGAGGAAGACGCGGGAGAGCAGCATGCTGCTGTTGGGCTTGCCGATGACGAAGGTGGGATTCTTACCGCCCTTGAGCGTGGCTTCGAGGGTATCGAGGCGCAGCTTACCCTTTTCCTTCTTCGGGCCGTGGCAGGAGACGCAGTGCGCGTCGAACATCGGTTGAATCAGTTTTGCGTATTCGGCCTTCTGGGCCGAGGTCAGCGGCTTCGGCGGCTCAGGCTTCTTCGGGGTGTAAGTCGCGGCCGCGAGCGTGGCGGCAGAGAAGAGCAGCAGGGCGCGCATAGGCTTACTTCTTCGGGGCCTGCTTGGGAGCCTTGGTCGCAGCGAGCGCTAGCTTAGCCACCTCGTCGGGGATGGGCTTGGCTTCAATCCAGAGGGCCAAGGCATTCACCTGTTCCTTCGTGAGTGGCGTCCCTTCGGTCGGCATGAAATCTTCGTCTTCTGGATCGAGGGTTACGCGCACGTGCATTAGGCTCTTCTTCAGGTCGCCAGCGACGTAAGCAGAGCCTTCCGAGCCGCCTTTCTTGAGGGCCTCGAGTGTGTCCATCCGGAGTTTACCTTTCACCTTCTTGGCACCGTGGCACTCGACGCAATGGGCTTCGAGGATTGGGCGGATGACCTGAGTATAGTCATCGCGTTTCTGGCTGGTGGTGACGACGCGGGGGGTCTCTTCCTTATTGGAGTCGGCAACAATCTTCTTGTTCGGCTTGAAGGGGAAGCCTTCGCCGTGTTGGAGTTCTCCACCGACATGGGCCGCGAAGCCCATCACGCCAATGGCCACGAGCTGACCAACGAGGCGAAGTAGGAAGCCTTGGGAGAGGAGGAGGCTGGCGATACCGGCGAAGGCCGAGGCCGCGATTCCTCCCCACAGGTGCAGCTGGATGCCTTCGCCGCTGAAACCGTTGTAGTGGGCGTGCACGATGCCGCAGAGGACCGCGCCCCAGGTGCCGGCGGCCGAGAAGACGGAGAGGCGGCGGACGGTCGCGGTGGCCTGCACGTGACGTTCGAAAAATTCGAAGAGCGGCACGACGAGTAGAACGGCGGCCGGGATGTGCAGGGCGAGGATGTGGAAGTTACCGAGGATCGAAAGGAGGGCCGGGCCGCGCATCTCGCCGTCTGCTGGTAGGGCGAAAGCCAAACCGACCAAGAAGAGGTTAGTACCGATGACCAATCCAATGGCTTGACGGACGGTCAGAGCCTGGAGGCGTTCTTCGATGCGGTGGAGAGGGGTCATGGAGCGAAAGTGGGTTCTATGTTTGTGGGGTCGAGCTGCCTTGGGGTCAAACGGAAGCGGTTGTGCGGGCCCCTGCTTATTAGACACAAAAAAAGCCCGCGGGTTTCCGCGGGCTTTTCATAGGTAAGCCGTAAAGCTTACTTGGCTTCGATGAAGGCCTTGATCTTGGCGACCTGCTCCTTGGTGAGGGGCGGGTTCTTCTCTTGGGACTTCTTCGGGGGCATCGCGTCGTCGTGTTCAGGGTCGGACAGGGTCATGTTGACGGACTTGTAAAGGGAGCTCTTGGAAGCGTCGCCCCAGGTGATGCCGACGCCGTCGTCGGTGCCGCCTTTGATGACGTCAGCGAGGCTGGAGGAATTGAAGCCAGACTTGACCTTACCGTTCTTGGCCTTCTTCGGGTCATGGCAATTGGCACAGCTCTTTTCGAGGATCGGAGCGATGTCGGCCTTGAAGGCCTTTTCACGGTCGGCTTCGGAGGCGGCGAAGACCGAGGAGGTGGAGAAGAGGGTGAGGAGGGCGAGGGTGCGCATGGGTGTTTTAAGGTAACACTTAACAAAGCGAAAAGTTTCCCACTTGGGAGCAAAAAATGAGCTATTCACGTAAGGCCCAGGCCCGGCAGACTTCCTGCAGGCGGGTCGGGACATAGGCTTCCACCCGGGTTCCCTCGGGAAGGGCCTTAGAATTGAGGATAGTGGCCCCGGCATGCAGTTTAGAGAGCATGGCGTACTGGTCGTGAGGGATGAGTAGGGTCATATGCTCATCCCGGCTGGCAGCGCATTCCTCGAGGCGTTGGAGTAGCGCGGGGATGCCTTCCCCGGTCTTGGTACTGACCAGCTTGGCGTCGGGGTAGGCCGCGAGGGCTTGGGCACGTTCGACCTCGTCGCACAAGTCGGCCTTGTTGAGTACGGTAATCACCGGCCGGTCGCCGGCGCCAATCTCGGTCAGGACCTGCAAGGTGGTCTCGGCGTGCTTGTCGCGCTCGGGTGATCCAAGGTCGATGACGTGGACGAGGAAGTCGGCCTGCACGGCTTCTTCGAGCGTAGCCTTGAAGGCTTCGACGAGGCGGTGCGGGAGGCGACGGACGAAGCCGACGGTGTCGGTCAGCAGCAACGCGCGGCCGGAGGGTAGGGCGAGGCGGCGCGTGGTTGGGTCGAGCGTGGCGAAGAGCTTGTTCGCGGCGAGGACCTCGGAGCCGGTGAGCTTGTTGAGCAGCGATGATTTCCCCGCGTTAGTGTAGCCGACAATCGAGAAGGTCGGGAGCGGGACGCGTTTGCGCTGCTTGCGCTGGGTGGCGCGCTGGGCGACGACTTCCGCGAGATCGCGACGGACCTTGGCGATCTTATCGCGTATCTTGCGCTGGTCCATTTCCAGCTGCGTCTCGCCGGCGTCGCGCTGCATGGTGCCTCCACCGCGCTGGCGGTCCAAGTGGGACCACAGGCGCTTCAGGCGCGGTAGCATCTGCTGCAGCGCGGCGAGTTCTACCTGGAGCACGGCCTCGCGCGTCTTCGCGCGGGTGATGAAGATATCGAGAATGATCTCTTGGCGATCGATGGCCCGGAGCTTGGCGTCTTTCTCCCAATTGCGCTGCTGCGCGGGTGTGAGCTCGTCGTCGAAGATGATTAGGCCACATTCGTTGTCGCGAGCCAGCTGGGCGATCTCCTCGAGCTTGCCGGAACCAACGAGCGTGCGCGGGTTCTCTTCGCGGAGCTTCGCGATGATTGACCCGCAGATCTCGACGCCGACGTTGCTGACGAGCTCATGGAGCTCATGGAGCAGCGCCTGGGCTTCTGCGGCCGAGTCGTCTTGCCGTTGCAATCCGACCAGGATCGCGCGGTTAGAACGGGCGATGACCTCGGGGTCGAAAGGGTCGAGCGGTTTATCGATTTTTTCTTCGGATTCGTCGGACACGTGGCGGAAATAAAAAGGGGAAAGCGGATTTTGCCCTCTCGGGTGCGGCAGGCGAGAGCAGATTCGGGTGAAGGCCGCGCATGGTGGCCACGGGTAGGGGCGGGACTACGTCACGCCCGGGCACGGCGTAGCTATGCCCCTACCTTGCGTCCACCATGCGGCGGACGGTCTCCTCTCCGGCCCTCCGGTCAACGGGTCAACTAATCCTCGGGTCTGGCTTATTGGCCGAATTCCACCCAGTCGACGTTCATGAGTCCGCCACCCTTCTTGGGGTTGGTTAGGACGAGGTAGACGTCATGGCGACCAGCCGCTGGCGTGAGCTTAGCCTTGTTCTCCATGAACTTACCCCAGTCGCCGGTGTGGGCGATATCGACGGTCGCAACGACCGGCCCGGTCGGCGAGTCGAGGCGGATCTCGATCTGGCTGCCCTTGGCACCGCCGCCTGAGGAGGCGTTGATCTTGACGTTCTTCGTGTCGGCGAGGTTCAGATTGGCGAACTTGATGGTGGTGCCGTGGTTGGTGGAGCCGATGGCCTTGCCGGTGTTCTTGGCGTTCGTGATTTCGCCGGACTCCGCTTCGATGCGACGATGACGTAGCGCGACGGAAGCCTTGCCGGATAGGGGGCCGGCGACGCCGGCTCCGACGTCGGTGTAGATGGCTTCGAGGAGGAGGGTTCCCGGCTTATTATCTTTTGCTGCGGTCAGCTGACCTTCAAGTCCGCGGGTGATGATCGGGCCGCCCTTGCCCTTCTCGAGCGCGAGCATCCAGCGTACCATGATGGCGACTTCATCTTCAGTGTGCTGAGGATGGGCGAGCATCGGGATTAGGCCCCAAACACCGCTGCCGCCGAGGCGGATCTTCTGGTTGAGGAGGTCGTCGGCACCGGGCTGCTTGCGGTATCTATCGGCTATGGCCACGAAGGCCGGACCGACCAGCGGGGTTTCCATCGCATGGCAATTGAAGCAATCGCTCTGGCGCATGAGCGACAGGCCCGGGTCGACCGCGACAGCCTTGCCGTCAGCCGGAAGGAAAGAGGAGGTCACCAGCGTGCGCCCGCCGAACTCAACGGCCTTGGCGTCTGACGAGCCATCTTCGACGTCCTGTACGGTCACTTTGTAACTGAGAGGCTTGCCCGGCGTGTAGAAGTCGCCGTCCTGCGGGGCGAGGAAGCGAGCGACGGGTACGGTATTGCCGACGACGATGGGCGTGGAGCGCGTGACGGTGCCGCCCTGGCCATCAGAGACGGTGAGTTCGATGTTGAAGTTGCCGGCGGTCTCGAGCGTGACCGCGAGTTCTTCGCCTTCGCCGAGTTTCTTATCTCCGGGCTGGAGCTTCCAGGAATAGCTGAGCTTGCCGCCATCGAGGTCGCGTGAGCCTTTCGCGGAGAGCGTGGACTTGAGCGGGGCCGGTCCGGCCGGAGTGGAGAGAGCGAGCTTGGCGATGGGCTGCAGGTTGCCGCGCACATAGGAGATCTTCAGCAGCGCGGAATCCGCGTT
This sequence comes from Verrucomicrobiota bacterium, assembly GCA_041168485.1. Taxonomy (GTDB): domain Bacteria; phylum Verrucomicrobiota; class Verrucomicrobiia; order Opitutales; family UBA953; genus UBA953. Next base: position 12,089 of record JBEEKW010000011.1, on the reverse strand, counting down.
GGCGCCCCAGGTCTCGCCGTAGTCGAGCAGGTAGAGGCAACCGTCGGGGCCGAAGGTCGCGGCGACTGGGCGGCGGAGGATCGTCGCACCGTTGTCGATGAGGGCTTTCTGCTTCTTACGCTGGTCATCGGAGTTCGCGGTCACGAACGTCGTGGGCGCGAAGGCTTCTAGGCCCTTGAGGTCGGAGTTGGCGTCGAGGCGGGCCCACTTGATGAACGGGCGCTGCCAATCCCAGAAGAGCAGGGAGCGGTCGAAGTGCTTCGGGAAGCCATTGGTCTTCTCGAAGGATTCCTGCCAATGGAAGACCGGGCCAGCGCAGGCGGTGCGGCCGCCTTCGCCGAGCTCGGGCCACTGTTCCGAGACCGCGTAGGGCCAGTAGATGAAGGCCGGCACGGCGGGTGGGAGTTCCACGAGGCCGGTATTGTTACGGCTCTTGTTCATCGGCGCCTTCGGGTCGAAGAGCGGACCGACCTTCTCGGTCGCGTAGTCGTATTCGGCGTAAGGCGAATTATTGCCGACGAAGAACGGGTAGCCGTGGTTGCCGGCTTTCTTCGCTTGGTTGATCTCGTCGTAACCGCGGGAGCCGCGGGGGCCGTCGACGCGCGCGTCAGGACCGACTTCGCCCCAGTAGATGTAACCGGTCTTCGGGTCGATGCTCAGGCGCCACGGATTGCGCGTGCCCATCGCGAAGATCTCGGGGCGGGTCTTCGGAGTTCCAGGCTTGAAGAGGTTGCCTTCTGGGATGCTGTACGTCGCGTCGTCATGCACGCGGATGCGATTCACCTTGCCGACGAGGGTATTGGTGTTGGCGGAGGTGCGCGCGCCGTCCCACGGTTCCTTGCCCGGGCGTTGGTCGAGCGGGGCGTAGCCCTTGCTATCGCCAAAGGGGCTGGTGTTGTCGCCGGTCGAGAAATACAGGCAGCCATCCGGGCCGAACTTCAGGGTCGCGCCGTGGTGGCAGCACTGCAGGCGCTGTTCTTCGTATTTCAGGATGAGCTTCTCGCTGCCGGCGACGAGCTTGTCGTCCTTCACCTGGAAGCGGGACAGATACTGGCCGTCGAAGCCGACGGGCGAGTAGATCAGGTAGATCCATCCGTTCTGTGCGAACTTGGGGTCGAGCGCGAAGGCGAGGAAGCCGTTCTCGAGCGTCTTGAAGATCTCCATCTCGGCGACGAGCGTGACGCGCTTGGTCTTCGGGTCGTAGATCTTAAGGGCGCCGAGATATTCGTTGAACCAGATGCGGCCATCTGGTCCGAACTCAAGGTGCATCGGCTGCGGCAGGCCGGTGAGCAGCGTCTCGGTCTGGAAGCGGACGTCCTCGGGTAGGGCGTCGGCGGCACGGGCGGCCGGAGCGGCCATGAGCAGGGCGGCGCCGAGCAGGGAGAGGAGACGTACGGGGGTAGAAGCCATGGGAAGGTGACCTTGGGGAATGGGTGGGGTTCCCAAAGGGTTAGGAAAACAGGCGGGAGGGCAAGTGGCTACCGAAACAGGGCTAGAGCCAGAGCTAGGGCTGGGGCTGGGGTTAGGGATGCGGCTAGGGGTAGGTAGGTGATATTGGAAAACAGAACGTCCGCCGGGGGGGGCGGACGTTTTCTGGGGCTTTCCTAGCCCTAGCTCTGGCCCTAGACCTATTTAGATCAACCCGAGCTGCATCTTGCCGTCCTCGGAGATCATGGTTTGGGTCCACGGCGGGTCCCAGACGATATCGACGCGGGCCTGATTGATGCCCGGGACGCCGAGCACGCGATTGCGCGCGTCTTCGGCGATGACAGGACCCATGCCGCAACCGGGGGCGGTGAGCGTCATGGCGACGACGACGCTGTGGCGGTCAGGAGAGTTATCCAGCGGCTCGACCTTGAGCGAATACACGAGGCCGAGGTCGACGATGTTCACGGGGATTTCCGGATCGAAGACCTTCTTGAGGCTTTCCCAGACAGCTTCGTCGGAAGGCTTGCCGGTATGGCCAGCGTGTTCGGCGGTGCCGACGGAACCGTAGGCGTCCGTCTTGCCTTCGTTCTCGGTGGTGTCAGACGGGATTTCTTCGCCAAGCGAGTCGGCATCCGATCCCTTGATGCGGAACATACCGGTGTCGCAGACGACGGTGAAGTTGCCGCCGAGGCGGTGCGTGATGGTGACCTTGGTGCCGGCAGGCAGCACGGCAGGATCGCCCGCGGGAATGACGGTGGCCTGCACGTCACGTGCGAGGACGCGGTCGTGAGGGCTGGGCGTGTGGCGCTGGCCGGTGGTGTCGTCGCTCATGTTCAAGCTTGGTGGAATTTAAGGCGAAGCATCTCGCGCACCGTGGCGGCGGCTTCTTCGTGGCCGACCTTGGCGAGGACTTCTTCGAGGAAGCCCTGTGCGAGCAGTTCCTGGGCGACAACGAGCGGGATGCCGCGGGCACGCAGGTAGAAGAGCTCGGCGGGGTCGATCTGGCCGGAAGTCGCACCGTGCGAACACTTCACGTCGTTGGCTTCGATCTCGAGACCGGGCAGGGAATCCGCTTCGGCGTCCGGCGAGAGCAGGAGGTTGCGGTTGGTCTGGTAGGCGTCGGTACGCTGGGCGTCCGGGGCGACCTTGATGAGGCCCGAGAAGATGGTGCGCGCCTTGCCGAGCAGGGCGTTCTTGAAGAGCAAGTCGGACTTTGCATGGCCCGCGGTGTGGATCTGCAGCGTGCGTTGGTCGAACTCCTGTTCGCCCGAGGCGACGGAGATGCCGTAGAGACGGACGTCGGCGCCTTCGCCGTCGATGCGGACGCAGTTTTCGAGGCGGGCGCGACGGGAACCGACCGCAGCGTTGACGGAGCTGATGAGTGCATCGCGTCCTCCGCAGGTGTTGTCGACTTGGAAGGACTGTGTAGCGGAACCCCAGGCCTGCACCGCGAGGTGGCGGACCTGTGAGCCCGTACCGGCATGGATGTCGGCGGCGGAGATCGCGAGGGCACGTTGGTCGGCCTTGGCGCCGAGGTGGAAGTCGTGGATGTCAGCCTTGGCGCGTTCACCGGTGATGATGAGCGCGTGCGGGAAGACGGCGACGTCATCGGTGAGCGTCCACGTGACCGAGACGAACGGCTGCTTCACCTCGACGCCCTTGGGAACGTGGAGGATGTAGCCGGCGCGGAGCCAGGCGCGGTGCAGCGCGGCGAACTTATCGCTACCGAGGAGCGCGGGGTGCTTTAAAAGATGCTCCTGGAGCAGGGCGGAGTGGGTGCGGACGGCGTCCTCGAGGGACTCGAACACCACGCCTTGGGCGACGAGCTCGGCGGAGAGCGTCGGCTTCAGCACGCAATGTCCGTCTACATGGACGATCAGGCCCGCGGCATCGGAGATGAGGCGCGAACGTGCGATGAGATCCGCAGCCTGGGCGGGCGTCGGGGCGGGCGCGGGGGCAAAGCCGTCGAGCGAGAGCGTGCGGGCGTCGGAATAGCGCCACATCTCGTTGTCGCGCGTCGGCATCGGCAGCGACTGGAAGATGTGCCAGCCCTGTTGACGGAGGACGGCGAACCAATCCTGCGCGCGGAATTGGGTGGTCTCGGCGGACTGCAGGGCGACGTCGAGGACGCCGGCGCAGGCGGAGGCGACGACGCTCATCCGACGGACCCTTCCATCTGCAGTTCGATGAGGCGCTTCAGTTCGACGGAGTACTCCATCGGGAATTCCTTCACGAGGTCGTTGACGAAGCCGTTCACGGCGAAGGACATCGCTTCGCCTTCGGAAAGGCCGCGTTGCATCATGTAGAAGATCTGCTCGGCCGAGACCTTCGAGACGCTCGCTTCGTGCTGGACCGAGTTCTTGCGGCCGCGCACGGAGATGGCCGGATAGGTGTCGGTACGGCTGTGCTCGCTGATGAGCAGGGCATCGCACTCGGTGTTATTGCGGCAGTTCGAAAGCGTCTTCGGGATGTGGACCAGTCCGCGATAGGTCGAACGGCCTTTGCCGACGGAGATAGACTTCGCGATGATGTTGGAGGTCGTGTCGTCGGCGGCGTGGATCATCTTCGCGCCGGTATCCTGGTGCTGCCCGTCATTGGCTAGGGCGATGGAGAGTACCTCGCCCCGGGCACGCTTACCGCGCAGGACCACGCCAGGATACTTCATCGTCAGGCGGGAGCCGATGTTGCAATCGATCCAGCGGACTTCGGCGTCTTCTTCGGCCACGCCGCGCTTCGTCACGAGGTTGAAGACGTTGTCGGACCAATTCTGGACGGTGATGTACTGGATCTTCGCGCCCTTGAGGGCGACGAGTTCGACGACCGCGGAGTGCAGGGTGGCCGTCGTGAACTTCGGGGCCGTGCAGCCTTCCATGTAGGTCACTTCCGCGCCCTCGTCGGCGATGATGAGCGTGCGCTCGAACTGGCCGAAGTTCTCGGCGTTGATGCGGAAGTAGGCCTGTAGAGGCTGGGCCACCTTCACGCCCTTGGGGATGTAGATGAACGAGCCACCGGAGAAGACCGCAGAGTTGAGGGCGGCAAACTTATTGTCGCCAGCGGGGATTACTTTGCCGAACCACTTGCGGAAGATTTCCGGATGGTCGCGCAGGCCTTCGGTCGGTCCGCAGAAGATGACGCCGAGCTTTTCGAGCTCTTCCTTCATGCGGGAGTAGACCGCTTCGGAGTCGAACTGGGCTTCGACGCCGGCGAGGAACTTGCGCTCCGACTCCGGGATGCCGAGGCGTTCAAAGGTCTTCTTCATGTCATCCGGGACTTCTTCCCACGTGCGGACAGGCGTCTGACCCTTCGAGAGGTAGTAACGGATGTTCTCGAACTTGATATTATCGAGGTCGGTGGTGGCCCAATGCGTCGGCATCGGCATGTCCTGGAAGATCTTGAGCGACTTCTGGCGGAACTCGCGGATCCATTCCTCCTCGCCCTTGACCTTGGCGATATAGTCCACCGTCGCGGCAGAGAGGCCCACTCCAGCGTCGAAGGTGTAGTTCTCTTCGTATTTGAAGTCGCCCTTTGTGCGATCGACTTCGATCGCTTCGCGCTGCGCCTGGGATTCGTCGATTTCAGCCATCTGGTTTAGGCGAGGGCGAGTTCGGTTTTGACCCAATCGTAGCCCTTGGCTTCGAGTTCGAGGGCGAGTTCCTTGCCGCCGCTGTGGACGATGCGCCCGTCCCACATGATGTGGACGCGATCAGGGACGATGTACTCGAGCAGGCGCTGGTAGTGGGTGATGACGAGGAAGCCCGTATCTGGGCCACGCATGGCGTTGACCCCTTCGGAGACGATGCGGAGTGCGTCGATGTCGAGGCCGGAGTCGGTCTCGTCGAGCACGGCGTACTTGGGCTTGAGCATCATCAGCTGGAGGATTTCGCAGCGCTTCTTCTCGCCGCCGGAGAAGCCTTCGTTGACGAAACGGGCGGTGAACTTGCGGTCCATCTTGAGGGCGTCCATCTTCGCGAAGAGTTCAGTGTAGTAGGCCTTGGCGTCGAAGGGTGCGCCCTTGGCCTGGCGGGCGACGATCGCGGCCCGGATGAAGTTGGCGATGGTCACGCCGGGGATCTCGCTCGGGTATTGGAACGCGAGGAAGAGGCCGGCGCGGGCGATGACATCAGGCACGAGGCCGATGATTTGTTCTCCGTCGAGGAAGGCTTCGCCGGACTGCACGGAGTAGTCGGGGTGGCCCGCGAGGACCTTGGCGAGCGTGCTCTTGCCGGTGCCGTTCGGCCCCATGATAGCGTGCACTTCGCCCTTCGGGACCGTGAGGGAGAAATCCTTCAGGATCGGGCGGTCACCGATGGAGGCGTTGAGATTCTTGATGACGAGCGAGTCAGACATGGCGGAAAGGGAAGAGTGATTAGTTGGAATGAGTGTCCTTGGCCTGAGCGCGACCGAGGAAGCTGATTTCGATGACTTCGGAATCGAAGCCGGGCGGGAGAATCGAGCGGAGGCTCTTCATAACCTCGGGCGGGAGCTCGATGTCGTGGACCTGGCCGGTCTCCTTGTCGCGGAAGTGCGCGTGCGGGGCCAGGTTGGGGCAATAGCGGGTCGACTCGCGCTCGTGGTTGACCTGACGGACTAGGCCGCAGCCGACGAAGGTTTCGAGGCAGTTGTAGACCGTAGCCAGGGACAGGCCCGGCATGACCTCACGGGCCCGGTTAAAGACCTCGTCGACCGTAGGGTGGTCGCGCTCGGCCAGGAGGACCGTAAAGACGGCTTCACGCTGCGGGGTGACCTTCTGGCCGCTCTTTACGAGGGCTTCTTGAAGGTGTTCCTTATCATGCTCAGTGAGATTTCGAATCATTCTAAATGCTAATTCAGTTAGAATGAGTCTAATCCGCAAGAAGAAAGGTGGGGAATAAAGGGAAAGGGGTGGGGGTAGGGGTGGGGGTAGACAAATAAACCTCTGAGGAGGCTAATCCAACCCCAACCCCTACCCAACCCCCTACCCCTTCGGCCTCAATTCAACCCTCGCGCGTCTTCACCGCCGCCCTGTTCGTCCAGCTTGCGCTGGGCGTCGAGGCGGGCGAGTTCGTCGGCCACGGCCTTGATGCGCTGATCCTGAGAAAGGCACTCGAGTAAGGCGCGGCGCGTATCGGCGTCGGCAACGAGGTGGCCGGCCGCGGCATCCGCCAGAGCGCCAGGCTGGTTGGCCAAGCCGCGCAGGCGCTGCATGAGCGGTGCGGCTTCTTCGCCGAGTTCGCTGACGATGTTCTCCGCGAAGGCGAGCACGCGTGCGATATCGCGCGTACTGCCGGCGAGATCGGTCGAGGCTTCGTCGACGACCGGGGCGATCTCAAGCTGCGGATACGGCGTCTTACGCTTCACCTTGATGACGCGGGCGCGGCGCAGGCCTTCGAGGATAATGTGCGAGGTACCGTCCTCGAGTTCGACGTGTCCGACGATGCGTCCGACGCACGTGAAGGGGCAGGGCGGTTCGTCGTTGTCCGGCGAAAGGTTTTCCTCATCCAGCTGCGAGATCGCGAACATGCGGCTGCCAGCGAGTGTCTCCTTCAGCATCTTGCGGTAGCGCGGTTCGAAGATACGTAGCGGCATGAGCTGCTGCGGCAAGAAGACGCAGTTGCCCAAGGTCATGACAGGAACGACGACGGTGGGAACCATGGCGCTGACAATGACAGGATTACCCCCGAAGGCAAACGATGGAGTGGCTAATAGAGTATGGAGTATCGAGTATGGAGTTCAGGGGGAGTGAAACCCTATACTCAATACTCTGAACTCTGTACTCCGTAAGCTCGGCTTGGCCGAGCTTACTGCCACTGATCCAGAAACAGCTTCTTTGGGTCCGGTCTGTCAGACTCCGCGAAGTAAACCGCCATGCGTAGCGAGGGTAGAAAGTGCGCAGGGAGCTTCTCTTTGTTCCGCGAAGCGATTTCCGTGAGGAGCGAATCGGGCGAACGGCCGGCCAGCTGGTCCACGCGGTAGTAACCGGCGTCGAGCAGTTCGCGGGCGACGTCGACGGGGAAGCGCGTGATGCGCATGAACGGACTGCACACGGCCTCCCGACGTCGTTCGGCCGCGCGCTGTCGTTCCGCTTCGTCCACGGTCAGAGTCGGGCGAGGATGGCCGCGCCCATGACCTTCGTGCCCACGGCCTGGCCGCCGGCGGCGATGTCCGCGGTGCGGATGCCTTCGGCGATGGTCTTCTCGACCGCGACTTCGATGGCCTTGGCTTCGGCTTCAAGGCCGAAGGAATGGCGCAGCATCAGGGCGACGGAGAGGATCTGGGCGCACGGGTTGGCCTTGTCCTGGCCCGCGATGTCCGGGGCGGTGCCTCCGGAGGGCTCGTAGAGACCGTAGCCGTAACCGTGCTGATTGCGGTTCGCGCCGAGGGAGGCGGAAGCCATCATGCCGAGGGAGCCGCAGATAACGGCCATCTCGTCGGAGAGAATGTCGCCGAACATGTTCTCGGTGAGGAGGACGTCGAACTGCGCGGGCTTGAGGATGAGCTGCATGGCGGCGTTATCGATGTACATCACCGTGAGGGTGATGTCTGGAGCGGTGGCCTTGAGGCGATCGGCGACGACCTTGCGCCAGAGGACGGACGTCTGGAGGACGTTGGCCTTGTCGACGAGGGTGATGTGCTTGCGACGGGCGCGCGCGGTGGCGATGGCGACGTCGGTGATGCGTTCGATCTCCGACTTGCGGTAGACCATGGTGTCGATGGCTTCGATGTCGCCGTCGGCGAGCGTCGTGGTGGACTTCGGTCCGAAGTAGAGGCCGCCGGTGAGCTCGCGGATGCAGACCATGTCGACGCCGTTCGGGATGCGGTCCGGGCGGATCGGCGAAGTGTCGATGAGGTTCTTCAGGAGCAGGCCGGGACGGACGTTGGCGTAGAGCGTGAAGTGCTTGCGGAGGGGCAGGAGGGAGGCGCGCTCAGGCTGTTCGGCCGGGGGGAGCTTCTCCCACTTGGGGCCGCCAACGGAACCGAAGAGGATGGCGTCTGCGGCGCGGCAGGCCTCGAGGGTCGAGTCCGGCAGGGCCTTGCCATGGTTGTCGATGCCGGCGCCGCCCACGTCGTGGGTGGAGTGCTCGAGGGTGTGGCCTGACTTCTTCAGGACCGCCTCGAGGACGGGCAGGGCGACGGCCATGACTTCGGGGCCGATGTAATCGCCAGGCAGGACAGCAATCTTCAGGTGCATAGGAGAGAGGGGAGTAAAGATGAACGGCGGCGCGGAGGGCAAGGAGAAGCGAGGATAAGGGGTGCCGAATTTCATACCTCCGGGTGGTTGCCAACGTCTGAAGCAGGGCTCTACTCTGGCCTTCTTACTTGTCCCCACATGTCCTCCCAACCTCTCGTCATCGGTAAATTCTCCCTCGGTATGGGCGATCGCTTCGCCCACGAAGCCGAAGCCCAGCTCGCCGCCTGCATCGCCGCCCAGAAGCTTGGCGTCGAGATCGTTCCGGTCTGGAACAAGTCCAACCGCGAGCACAATATCATCGGCTCCGAGCCGACCAGCACCCGCGCTGCTGCCGACGCCGCCGTGAAGAGCCTCGGCTGGACCACCCCCTACTTCCTCGACGCCGACCACATCGGCCTGAAGACCGTCGAGCGCTTCGTCGGCGTCTCCGACTTCTTCACCATCGATGTTGCCGACTTCATCGCTCAGCCCGCCGACCCCGCCGCGGTTAAGGCCTTCGTCGACCGCCACCCTGAGCTCGTCGGTACGATCACCCTCGCCGGCATTGACCGTCCTTTCACCACGACGCGCGCCGACGTCGAGCGCACGGCCGCCAAGTTCCTCCTGGCTGTTCAAGAAGCCGGCAAGGTCTACCGCCACATCGTCTCCGTGAAGGGCGTCGGCCGCTTCGTCCCCGAGATCTCGATGGACGAGACCGATAGCCCGCAGACCCCGCCCGAGCTCCTCATCATCCTCGCGGCCATCGCCGACGAAGGTGTGCCGATTCAGACCATCGCTCCGAAGTTCACCGGGCGTTTCAACAAGGGCGTCGATTACGTCGGCGACCTCGCCCAGTTCGAACGCGAGTTCAACGACGACCTCTGCGTCATCGCCCATGCGGTGAAGCAGTACGGCCTCCCGGCCAACCTGAAGCTCTCCGTGCACAGCGGTAGCGACAAGTTCTCCATCTACCCGGCCATCCGCCGCGCCCTCGCCAAGCATGGCGCCGGCGTCCATGTGAAGACCGCGGGCACGACCTGGCTGGAAGAAGTCATCGGCCTCGCCGAAGCCGGCGGCGCCGGCCTCGCCCTCGCCAAGGAGATCTACGCCGAAGCCCTGTCGCACATGGACGAGCTCTGCCAGCCCTACGCGACCGTCATCGACATCGACCGTTCGAAGCTCCCCGCTGCCGCCGTCGTCAAGGGCTGGACCAGCGAGCAGTTCGTCGGCGCCCTGCGCCACGACCAGAAGAACCCGCTCTACAACGCCAATATCCGCCAGCTCATCCACGTCGGCTTCAAGGTCGCCGCCAAGATGGGTCCGCGCTACCTCGAGCAGCTCAAGGCCTGTCGCGAGTCCTGCGCGCGCAATGTGACCGGCAATCTCTTCGACCGCCACATCAAGCCGCTCTTCCTGTAAGCGGAAGCAGCGAGTGGTTCACAAAGGCGCGGAGCAATCCGCGCCTTTTTATTTCCGGCGGGTTTGAAGCCAGCCGACGATGGAAGCCAGGCCAAGGGTCAGGAGGATGATCGCGTGCTGGTAGGCAGCCACGAAGAGCATCGCGATGGCGTCCTGAGCATCAGACCTTGTGTAGAAGTGGAAGGTCAGTTCGGTGTAAAACCAGGCACCAAAGAGGCCCGCAAGTATCGTGGCGATGAGGGCACCTATGGCCGAAAAACGGTCGGAGCGGACCGCCAGGGCGATCAAGACGAAGGGCGAGACTAACCAAAGCGCAAAGCCTAGCTCGACGGGTAGCATTCCCCAGTCTGAGAGGTTGATGTTACGCAGGAATAAGGCCGGACCGATGAGGCCAAAGGCGGCGGATAGGGCGTAGGTGAGGTTCTTAATTTTCACGGTAATATTATAGCTTTAATCACGCTTTATGGGAAATCGATAAAAGCGATAGGTCCTATTGTTTCTGACGAGCCAGCCGCCAGTCAGTCAAAGCGTAAGCCGCCCTGCCTGCATCCGCTTACTTCTTCGCCGCGAAGTCGCGGGCGTAGGCCTCGGCGAAGTAGCTGAGGATCACGTCGGCGCCGGCGCGGCGGATGGCGAGGAGCGACTCGTCGCGCGTGGCGCGGAGGTCGAGCCAGCCTTTCTCGGCTGCGGCGTGCAGCTGGGCGTATTCGCCGGAGACCTGGTAGGCGGCAATCGGTAGGCTTGTCGATTCGCGCAGGTCGCGGATGATGTCGAGGTACGCGCCGGCAGGCTTCACCATCAGGAGGTCGGCGCCTTCTTCGGCGTCGAGGATCGCCTCACGGGCGGCCTCGCGACGATTAGCCGGATTCATCTGGTAGGTGGCCTTGGAGATGGGGGCTTCGCCGACCTTGCGGGCGCTACCGACGGCGTCGCGGAACGGACCGTAGAAAGCGGAGGCGAACTTGGCGGAGTAGGCGAGGATTCCGGTGCTGGTGTGGCCGGAGGCATCGAGGGCCTTGCGGATGGCCTTCACGCGTCCGTCCATCATGTCGGACGGGGCGACGAAATCCGCGCCGGCCTGGGCGGTGAAGAGCGACATCTTCACGAGCGCTTCGACGGTGCGGTCATTATCCACGTCGGTGCCGGCGGCGTTCAGGATGCCGTCGTGTCCGTGCGTGGTGTAAGGGTCGAGAGCGATGTCGGCGAAGATCACCGTGCCAGGAGACTTAGCCTTCACTTCGCGGATGGCGCGGAAGGCGAGGTTCGACGGATTGAGGGCTTCGGCGCCTTCGGCGGTCTTGCGCGTTGAGTCGACCTTCGGGAACAGAGCCACGCCATGGATGCCGAGGGCGAGGAGTTCGGCGCACTTGGCACCAAGCTGGGCGAGGGGGATACGACTGACGCCGGGGAGGGAGCCGACGGGCTCAGCGACATCTCCTTCGGTGACAAAGAGCGGCTGGATCAGGTGGCGGGGTTCGACGACCGTTTCACCAAGCATGGCGCGGATACCGGCCGAAGCACGGAGGCGGCGGAGGCGAACGGACTGGTCGAGTTGGGCCGACATCGGAGGGTCTAGATAGTCGATGGGGGTGGGGAAGGGCAACGGCGAAGCCATGGGGATGCCTTTCGGTGGGACACTTTGTCATTCTGACCCGATTGGGACAGGGACAGTCCGTCGGCACACCTGAGAAAATCAGTGCAAAAGCTGGAATTTCCCTTGGCACACGCCCTGCCAATAGGAGGGCATAACCCATCACCCAAAACACAATATGAGTAAAATCATCGGCATCGACCTCGGCACCACCAACTCCTGCATGGCCGTTCTGGAAGCAGGCGAGTCCGTCGTCATCTCCAACTCGGAAGGCGCGCGTACCACGCCCTCCATCGTCGCGTTCACCAAGAACGGCGACATCCTCGTCGGTCAGGCCGCCAAGCGCCAGGCCGTCACCAACCCGAAGAACACGATCTTCTCCGCCAAGCGCCTCATCGGTCGCAAGTTCTCGGAAGTGAAGTCCATCGCCTCGAAGCTGCCTTACAAGGTAGTCGAAGGTAAGAACGGCGACGCCGCCATCGAATGCGAAGTCGACGGCAAGCC
>JBEEKW010000010.1:0-44077 GCA_041168485.1 Verrucomicrobiota bacterium | reverse complement strand
GCGGCGGTTGGCTGGGCTCACCAGGCGGAGCTTCGCCTTATGGTTATTCCACTTGTCGGCCAGAGGGCCGGCGGGAGTCTTCGGGTCGAGATTCATGGGGGCGCTTGCTTCTTTCATGGGAGCTTACTTCAGGCAGCCGGTGAGTACGGCGAGAGGGATGGAGATGAAGCCGAGCGCGATGATCCAACCATAGGCCAAGGCGAGACCGTCGAGACGGGAACGCCAGCGCTCGTTACGCAGGCCGAGGGTTTGGAAGACGCTACTGACGCCGTGGCTGAGGTGAAGGCAGAGCAACAATAGGCTGATGATGTAGAAATAGGCGACCGGCTTGCTGGAGAAGCCGGCGACCACCATCTTATAGACATCGTCGCCGAAGGAGACGTCGCCGAGGGCTACCGCCCGGAAGGTAAAGTGCAGGAGATGGAAAATGGCGAATCCCAGAATGATGATGCCTGAGTAAGGCATCGTGCGGCTGGCGATCGTCGCGCGGCGGGTGGCGTCGACGGCTGGACCGCCGGCGCGGGCGGCGCGGTTTTCGAGCGAAAGCAGGATGCCGGCCCAAATATGGGCGACGGTGCTGATGATCATTACCACTCGAGCCCCCCAGAGAAGTCCGGGATTGGCATGCAGCCAGGCGGCGTAGGCGTTGATGGCCTCCGGGCCCTTGAACATCAGCAGGTTGCCCGTCATGTGACCGAGCACAAAGCCGGCGAGGACGAGGCCGGTAAGGGCCATCACGACCTTCTTCCCGATGGAAGAGGGACGACAGCTGGAAGAAGAGGAGCTTGCGGACATGGCGGAGCGAGGACGGGATGCAAAAGCCATCAAATAGGGAGTCGCCCCCCTTCCCACCACGGAGGCAGGCAAAAGGGGAGGTATTAGCGGGAAAGCCCTGGGGCGTGAAAAACCCTCATAGGCCCCCGGGGGCGCCTCAGGCTCAGCCGGAGGCTCGCCAGATCAGCCGGGGTGGCCCGGCCCGAAAAACCGCTTGCCATGGTTTTTTTCGGCCATGCAATTCGAAAGTCCAGACCGGCTCTCCGTCACAGGACCAGCCGGTCTTTTTGTTTTTATCCGCCCCCAGCCCACCCGACCCTTTTCCATGAAGTATATTTTTGTCACCGGCGGCGTCATCTCCTCCCTCGGCAAAGGCCTCACCGCCGCCGCCCTCGGTGCGCTCCTCGAATGTCGCGGGCTCAAGGTGCGTATCCAGAAATTCGATCCGTACCTCAACGTCGATCCGGGCACCATGAGCCCTTACCAGCACGGTGAAGTTTACGTACTTAACGATGGGGCCGAGACGGACCTCGACCTCGGTCACTACGAACGCTTCACGTCGGGCGAACTCTCCCGCCTCAACAGCCTCAGCTCCGGCCAGGTCTACGAGACCGTCATCCAAAAAGAACGCCGCGGCGACTACCTCGGCAAGACCGTGCAGGTCATCCCGCACGTCACCAACGAAATCAAGGAACGTATCCTCAAGGGCGGCGAAGGCGTCGATGTGCTCATCACCGAAATCGGCGGTACCACCGGCGATATCGAAGGCCTGCCCTTCCTCGAAGCGCTCCGCCAGTTCCAGCATGACGCCGGCCGCGAGAACGTGGCTTTCCTGCATTGCACGCTGGTGCCCTTCATTAAGGCCGCGGGCGAACTTAAGACCAAGCCCTCGCAGCAATCCGTCGCAAAACTGCGTGAAATCGGCATCCAACCTGACCTCCTCGTCTGCCGCACCGATCGCCCCATCGGCGAGGAAAACCGCCAGAAACTCTCGCTGTATTGCAACGTCGGCCTCGATGCCGTGTTCGAATGCCGCGACGTTGAGCACTCTATCTACGAGCTCCCGATGCAGCTCGCCGAGCAACGCATCGACGAAGTCGTCGTCAAGCGTCTCGGCTTACAGTGCCAGCCGATTGACATCACGCCGTGGCGCGAAATCGTCCGCCGCCTCCTTGAACCGAAGCACCGCGTGCGCGTCGGCGTCGTCGGCAAATACATCGAGCTCCAGGACGCGTACAAGTCCGTCTACGAATCCATCACGCATGGCGGCATCGCCAACGAGACCGCCGTCGAGGTCGTGCGCATTGACGCCGAAGACCTCGAGACCAAGGGCACCGCGCAGCTCGAAGGCCTGGACGGCATCCTCGTCCCGGGCGGCTTTGGCAACCGCGGCATCGAAGGAAAGATTCTCGCCGCGAAGTTCGCCCGCGAGCGCAAGGTCCCCTTCTACGGCCTCTGCCTCGGCATGCAGATCACCGTCATCGAATACGCCCGCCACGTCCTCGGCCTCAAGGACGCCCATTCGACCGAGTTCGCCCCCGAGACCAAGCACCCCGTCATTCATCTCATGGAATCGCAGAAGAGCGTGGTGACCAAGGGTGGCACGATGCGCCTGGGCTCCTATGACTGCGCCCTGACCCCGGGCAGCCGCTCCCGCGCCGCCTACGGCACGGACAATATCAAGGAACGCCACCGCCACCGCTTCGAATATAACGACGCCTACCGGGCCCAGCTCGAGGCCACCGGCCTGATCGTGGGAGGCACCAACCCCCAGAGCGGCTTGGTCGAAATCGTCGAGGTTAAGGACCACCCCTGGATGGTCGGGGTCCAGTACCACCCAGAATTCCAGTCCCGCCCGGACCGCGCCCACCCCCTCTTTGCCGCTTTTGTGAAGGCTGCGGTTGAGAAGTCCCGGCTGTCCTGCTAATTCAGAGACGAATCCGGCCCCCGCCGGAGGCTGACCAGTGGGCGGAGATCCGCCGAACGCGCCACCCCGCGCGCCCCTTACCCCTCCCCTATGTCCACCACCATCAACGCCGCCGGCACCTGGGTGCCGCGCCTTCGCGAACAGGTCGCTCGTGTCGTCGTCGGCCAGCAATACCTCGTCGACCGCCTCCTGATCGGCCTCCTCGCCAACGGCCACGTCCTCCTCGAAGGCGTCCCCGGCCTCGCGAAGACACTCTCGGTGCGCACCCTCGCGCAGACCGTCCACGCCGACTTCTCGCGCATCCAGTTCACGCCCGACCTGCTGCCGGCCGACATCGTCGGTACGCTCATCTACGACCCGAAGACCGGCGACTATAACGCTAAGCGCGGACCCATCTTCGCCAACTTCGTCCTCGCCGACGAAATTAACCGAGCGCCCGCTAAGGTGCAGTCGGCGCTCCTCGAGGCGATGCAGGAACGTCAAGTCACCCTCGGCGGCGAGACGCACAAGCTGCCCACGCCGTTCCTCGTCCTCGCGACGCAGAACCCGATCGACCAGGAAGGCACCTACCCGCTCCCCGAAGCCCAAGTCGACCGCTTCATGCTGAAGCTAAACATCGGGTACCCGACGCGCGAAGAAGAACGTAAGATCCTCGACGCGATGGCCAAGACCTCGCCGAAACTCGATGTCGAAGCCGTCATCACGAAGGAAGAAATTCTTGAGGCCCGCCAAGCCGTCGACGCCATCCACGTCGCCGACCCGATCCGCGACTACATCGTCTCACTCGTGCTCGCCACCCGCGGCCAGCATCCTGGCGGCCCGGACCTCGCGAAGTTCCTCCAGTTCGGCGCCTCACCGCGCGCGACCATCAACCTCACCCTCGCCGCCAAGGCCTGGGCCTTCCTGCAGGGCCGCGACCACGTGACCCCGCAGGACGTGAAGGACATCGCACCCGACGTCCTCCGCCACCGCCTCATCCTCACCTACGAAGCCGATGCCGAAGGGGTCGACGCCGACGCCATCGTGCGCCGCGTGCTCGACGCCGTCAGCGTCCCCTAAGTAATCCCGGCGACCGTGGCCCAGCCCGTCCCGACCCACCCGCAGGAGACTCTCCGCCGCGCCCAGCGCGTCGAGATCGTCGCCACGCGTGCGGTCAACGACGCGATGGTCGGCGCCTACCTCTCCCGCTTCAAGGGACGCGGTACCGATTTCGAAGAGTTGCGTGAATACGTCCCGGGCGACGACGTGCGCTCGATGGATTGGAACGTGACCGCGCGCACCGGCAAGCCGTTCATCCGACTTTACCGCGAGGAACGCGAACTCACGATGGTGATCGCGGTCGATATCTCGGGCTCCTCTTCTTTCGGTTCCGGCGAAGCGACCATCCGCGAACGCGCGGCCGATGTCGCCGCCTGCCTCGCCGTCTCCGCGCTCAAGGCGGGCGACAAGGTCGGCCTGCTGCTCTTCACCGACCGGGAAGAACTCTGGGTGAGTCCGAAGAAGGGCCGCCGCCACGTGCTCCGTCTCATCCGCGACGTGCTCGAGTTCCGGCCCGTCTCGCGCCGCACCTCCTTCGCGTCGCCGATGCGCCGCCTAGGCCGTGCGCTCAAGCGCCGCTCGATGGTCTTCGTGGTCTCCGATTTCCTCGCCGGCCCCGAAGGCACCGACGCCATGGCCGCGGCGCTGGGCGAACTCAACGCGCGCCATGACACCGCATGCGTCCAACTGGTCGACGCGCGCGAACGCGAGCTGCCCGACGTCGGTGTGGTCGCCCTACAAGACGCCGAGACGGGCGAGATCCGCGAAGTCGACACTGGGTCGGAGCGCATCCGTCGGACCTTCGCCGCCAACGCCGAAGCCCGCCTCGCCGAGACCGCCGCAGGCCTGGCCCGCGCCGGGATGGATGTGGCTCGACTCGACGCCGAGGATTCCGTCGCCCCCACCCTTTCCCGTTTCTTCGAACGCCGCCGGCGTCGCCGCTGATGTTCCTCGCCCTCGAAGAAGCCCCGTTCGTCCTGCAGGGACCCAAGCCGACGATTCCGCCGGCAGCCTGGGAATCCTATTGGGGAAGCGGCTTGATTGCCCTTGGCCTGATTGCCCTCGCCGTCGTCGCCCTCCGCCAATTCCTCCGCAAGGGCCCGCCGTCGCTGGCTCCACTTGCCCAACTCGACGTGGCGCTGCGCCTCGCCGAATCCGAGGATGCGCCCGCCGCCATTGCCAAAGCCACGCGCGCGCTCCGCGTCTACCTCGCAGCGACCGACGCACGCGCAGCCGTCTCGCTTTCAACAGAAGAGCTGGTCACCGTTTTAGCCGGCCTGCCGGTCTTCCTGCCGGCCCGCCAGCCACTCCTCGCGGCGCTCCGGAGCGCTGACGCCGCGAAGTTCGCCGGCGCGTCGCTCGAGGTTTCCCTTCTCATCGCCGGTATTCGGGAGGCCGCCAAGCGTATCGAGGATGCGCAGCGCACGTTCGCCCGGCCCATCGCCACGCCAGTCCTTCCGCCCAAGCCCCGCCCGGCCGCACTCGATACGCCGCCGCCGCTACCGGGCCCACCCCCATTGCCTAGGAGGGATCACGCCTGATGGAACTCGGTTTTGAATTTCAATATCCGTGGGCTCTGCTCTTGCTCGCGTTGCTGCCGCTTTATTCGTGGCTGCGCGGTCGCGTCGGCAAGGCCGCGGCGCTGACCTATCCAGACACCTCGCTACTCGATGGCCTCGGCCGGCCTGTGCGCGAACAAAGTGGCCGACTGCGCGCCTTCGTCCGCCTCCTCACGGCCGCGCTCCTCATCATCGCCCTCGCAGGCCCGCGGACGGCGAACAAGGAGATCGAACGCGAGACCGATGGCCTCGACATCATGATGGTCGTCGACCTTTCATGGTCGATGATGGCCTTGGATATGAGCACGCCGCGCGCCGAGGTGACGCGCTGGCAGGCCAGTCAGAGCGTCATCTACGACTTCCTTTCGAAGCGCCCCGATGATCGCATCGGCGCCGTGGTCTTCTCCGGCAAGCCGTACCTACTGAGCCCGCTCACGATTAATAAGATCTGGGTCGAGAAAGGCATCGACCGCATGCACATCGGCGTCATCCAGGAGACCGGCACCGCCATCGGCGAGGCCGTGGCGATGGCCGTGGACCGGATGAAGAATACGAAGGGCAAGGGCTCTAAGGTCATCATCCTGCTCACCGACGGCGACGACAACATGAGTAAGGCCATCCTACCTGTACCGGCCGCCGAACTTGCCGCCGCGCTCGGCATCCGCATGTACTGCATCGGCCTCGGCAAGGATGAGCCCACCGTCCTCCCACGCTTCGACACGCGCACGGGCAAGCTCTACCGTGACGTCCTCGGCAAGACGATGCCCATGCAGACGATCAACCCGGCCAATTACGAGATGCTCGGCAAGATGGCCAAGGTCGCCAACGGCCGCTTCTACCGCGCGCTCGACCAGAATCAGCTCAGCCGCGTCTACGAGGAGATCGACCGGCTCGAACGCACCGAGGTGCGCATCCGCGAGTCCGTCGTCTACGAGAGCTATCGGCTTATCTGGGCCGCCCTCGCCGGGCTACTCCTCCTCCTCGAACTAGGCTGGGGCCTCCTGCGTCCCCGCTCTCCCTAAGCCATGGAAACCGCCGACCTCCATTTCGAGCAGCCGTGGGTGCTGACCGTCGCCATCGTCGGCGGCCTCCTCCTCTTCGTCGCCCTGTGTTGGGCGGAGCGCCGGCGCCGCCGCGGGCTCGCTGGCTTCGCCGCGGCGCGCCTACTCGAACGACTCACCGCTGGCTATTCTTCCGCGCGGCGCCGCACGAAGGACGTCGCCCTTTCGGTCGCCTGTGCCTTGCTCATCGCCTGTTTCGCTGGACCGCGCTGGGGCGTGGAAGTGTCGCAACAAAAAGGCGCCACCGAGGACGTGGTCTTCGCGCTCGACGTCTCCAAGTCGATGCTCGTCGCCGACATGAGCCCGACGCGCCTCGCCCGGGCCAAGGTCGCCATTGCTAACTTTATCCGCCGCAAGGGCACCGGTAACGTTGGGCTCATCGCCTTCTCGGGTCAGGCCTTCCTGCAGTGCCCGCTAACGCGCGACTACGACGCGTTCTTCCGCACCCTCGAGGAGACGGACACCGGCAGCATCCAGGTCGTTGGCACCGACATCGGACGCGCGATCGAGGAAGCCGAGCTGGCCTTCTACTCTAACCGTAATCGTAAGCTCCTCATCATCCTCACGGACGGCGAAGACCTTGAGGCCGGCGGCATCGAAATGGCCAAGCAGCTCAAGCGCAAGGGGCTCGTGGTCCACACCGTGGGCGTCGGCACGCCTTCCGGCGGCCCGATCCGCGTCATCAGCACCGTCGGCTCGATCGAGACGCTGAAGGATAAGGACGGCGCAGAAGTCTTGAGCCGACTCGACGAGAAGACCCTCGGCGGAATCGCGGACGCTGCCGGTGGCCGCTTTGTCCGGCTCGGCCAGGCTGGCGAAGGCATGGAAGCGCTCCGACTTGCGATTCAGGCCGGCACCGACGAACAGGGCGCGGGTCGTCGCGGCATCCCGCGCGAGGAATGGTTCATCGGCGCTGCCCTCCTCCTACTCGTCCTCGAATCACTCATCTCCACCCGCCGCAAGACCACCTCGCCATGAGAAACCTGCTCCCGCTGTTCATCCTGATTTCGGCCGGCCTCGCGGCCGACAAGGCTCCCGTCGATGAGCTCGCCAAGCTCGACGCGCGCGAGCTCCACAACCGCGGCACGCAACGCCTCGCCGAGGGCGACCTTGCCGGCGCCGAAGAAGCGCTCCGCGCCTCGCTCGGACGCGACATCGACCCATTGCGCCCGCCCGCCCTGCATAACCTCGGCCACGTCCGCTTTGGTAAGGGCAAGGCCGTGCTCGACGGTAAGACCGCTGGCGACGTGACCGAACTTTCCATCGCGCGTTCGTACCTGGAGGCCGCCGATGCGGATATCTCGGATATGAAGGACCAGATCGAGTTACTCGATAAGGCCAAGGCCGAGGGCCGTGAGCCCGACTACGTCCCGGCCACGTCCGCGCTCGGCGGCGGCATCGGCACCTTCCGGACGATCAAGAAGCTCATCCCGAAGGAAGAAGCCATGGTCACCAAGCGCAACGGCGTCGTCGCCACCTGGACTCGCTCGGTCAGCGATTTCCGAGGCGCCCACGAGCTGGATGCAGCCGACGGGCAGGCCAAGGCGAACGCCGACGCGATCGAAGAGCTGCTCCGCGCCCTCCGCCGCGAGACCAATGCGCTCGAGGAAGCCATCGAGGCCCAGCGCAAGAAACTCGAGGAACTCCGCGCAGTGATTCAGGAACTCATCAAGCGCATCCCGGACGACAAGCTCCCGCAGAACGCTGAAGGCGACGAAGAGGACGATGAGAATTTCCTCCCTCCCGAGCGGCAGAAGCCGAGAGCAGGTAAGGGAGACCCCAAGGAGGGCAAGCCGGGCGAGGAACAAAAG
This sequence comes from Verrucomicrobiota bacterium, assembly GCA_041168485.1. Classification (GTDB taxonomy): domain Bacteria; phylum Verrucomicrobiota; class Verrucomicrobiia; order Opitutales; family UBA953; genus UBA953. The sequence continues at coordinate 35,907 of JBEEKW010000010.1, read as the reverse complement.
ATGACCGAACAGGAAGCCCGCGGCTCTCTGGAAGGCCTGAAGAACGAATTCGGGCGCAAGATGCCCGCTGGCGGCCAAGACGGTAAGGGTGGCAAGGGCGGCAAGCCCGCCGACAAGAAGGGTAAGGATTACTGAGATGCGTCGCCTCTTCTCCCTCTGCTTCGCCCTCCTCCTCGGCCTCACCGCCGGGGCGGTGGATCGCGTCAGCTGGGAGATCACCCCGCGCGTCACGGCGCCTGGCCAGCCCTTCCGCCTCCAGATTATCATCGAGTCGGACGTCATCCTCGGCGGTGCGCAACAGGCGGGGAAGGAAATCCGGCCCCCGCGCGGCATGGCCCTGCGTCTCTCCGGCCAAATTGTCCGTTCGGATTCGAACGAAGCCACCATCAATTACTCCGGCGTCGCTCCCGACCAGGAAGGCGAATACATCATCCCGGCTTTCAACCTACGCTTCGCGCGCAAGGTCATCGCCGTGGAGCCGATCAAGCTGATCGTCAGCAATAGCGTGACTTACCGCCGTTCCGCCCAAGCGCGCGCCGAACTCGTCATCCCTGACCGCACCTTCTACGTCGGTGAACTGATCCGCGGTTCAATCCTGATGCGGGGCGGCGAAGAAGAAGCCGTCGTGGCGAGCTTCGGTCTCGAATCCATGGCCGAAAGTTTCAGCCTTGCGGTGACCGGCGACCGCCAGCCGCTGCCCGAAGAGCTCGGGCAAGGCATGCAGACGACCTTCGAACTCACCCCCATCCGCGAAGGCGAGAGCGAACTCGCGCTCAACGGCACGATGCTCATTCAAGGCGCCACGGTGAATCCCTTCAGCAACAACGGCCGCGACCGCCCGTTCGCCTTCCGCCGCAAGCTCACCGTCGCACACGTGCCCGAGCGCGGCCGCCCCGCCGACTGGTCTGGCGCCATCGGCACCTTCACCGCGGAGGCTGTGCAGATTTCCAAAGATAAGCCCGAAGTCGGCGAACCCATCCGCCTGCGCGCCATCCTCACCGGCACGGGCAACCTCGACCGCCTGATCCCGCCCGAGATTCCCAGCAGCGAGCAGTGGGATATCCTGCCGGCACAGGAACGCCGCCGTAGCTCCGAAGCGCAGCGTTTCTTCGCCTATACGCTCGTCCCACGCCTGCCGGGCAAGCTACTCACGCCGGCGATTCGCTTCTCGACCTTCGACCCGCTGACGAAGCAATACGCCCGAATCGAGTTCAAGCCCATCGAAGTCACCGTCACCGGTAACGCCCCAGCAAAAGTCGATCTCATCACCGCCGACCCCGCGGCACCCGCTGACCTAAAGAAGAAAACCGTGACGGGCTTAGCCCCGCCGGAACCGCGCCGCACCTCCGCGCTCTTACTCGGCGCGTCTTCCACGGCGCTCGCGGCCTCGCCGGCTTTCTGGTCGGGCAATGTATTCCTGGTGACACTCCTCCTCGTGCTGACTGGGGTGGTGTTCACTCTCGGATACTTGGCGGCCCACCCTGAAATCCGTATCCGCCGTCGCGCCCGCGCGATCCTGCGCACTTCGCTCACCGCCGCCGCTACCGCTCACCGCCAAGGCGACCACCACGCCTTCGCCCTGTCCGTCGTCCGCGCCCTGCAGGTCGGCAGCGCGGCGTTGCTGGGCGCCGAAGAAGCCGCGATGACCCAGAGCGACGTTGAACGAGCGCTCCCGGGCGCCGACCGCCCCTTACTCGACGGTCTCTTCATTCGGGCCTACGGCGAACGCTTCGCCGCGGGTGCTCCGGACGCACCCACCGACCACGACGCCGCCCTGGCGCTCGTGCGCCGACTTCTCGCCCTGCTATGAGAATCCTCGCCAGCCTGCTCCTCTGCTGGGTGACATCGCTCGCGGCCGCCGAGGACCGCGCGATTTCCGCCGCGGAGACCGCCTATGCCAAAGGTGATTATGCGACCGCCGTCGAGAAATGGTCGGAGGAAGCCCTTAAGGAAGGCGTCACCGCCGGCCGACTTTCCGCGCTCGGCAACGCCGAGTGGCGACTGGGACGTAAGGGCCGCGCGATGGTCTGCTGGGAACGCGCGTTGCTGCTGGACCCCTTTGATCCCGTCGCGCTCGCAGGTATCCGCCATGCGCTCAACGCCGGCGGCACCGAACGCCCCGCGTTCACCTGGACCGAGAACTATGCGGCGTTCCTGACCGCCGATGTGTGGCTCATCCTCGCCACCCTCTCTTTCTGGATCGCCTTCTTGTGCATCGTCGTCCCGCGCCTCCGTCGCCGTACCGCGAGCGAAGGTAATCACCGCGCCCGCGTGATCTCGCTGACCCTGCTCGTACTCTGCATCCCCGGACTCTGGGGTTGCCGCGTGCTGTCCGCCCGGGCTGTCGTCCGCAAGACTGAGATCTCGCTGCGGCTCACGCCGACCCAGTTCGGCGAACCCCTAAACAGCGTCGCCGAGGGCGACGTCGTCCGGACCGGTCGTCCCTTCAACGGACATGTCCGCGTGACCACCGCCGACGGCAAGACCGGCTGGCTGCGCGCCGGCGAGATTGAGACCGTCCGCGGCGCGGGACTCCCGGCCGACCTGGACCAGAAGGCGGCACCCTGAGCCTTTCGCCTTGGAGTGCGGGGCTGGCTCGGCTTGGATGCTGACGTGCGCCTCCTCGACCGCCACGTCCTGACCGAAACCGCCGTCGCCAGCGGGGTCGCTACGGGCGCGTTCGTGTTCGTGTTGGTCGCAGGCAATATCCTTTCGCAGGTCTCAGGCGCGATTGCCAGCGGGCGCGTCAGTGGCTGGGAGGGACTCGAACTCGTCGGCCTGCTGGTCCCCGGCGTGCTCCCGTATGCGCTGCCGCTCGGCCTTCTCACCGGCGTACTCATCGCGTTCGGGCGCATGAGCTCCCAGCAGGAACTCACGGCCATGAAGGCTAGCGGGCGCAGCCTCGGACGCATTGCCCGCCCGGCCCTCCTCCTCGCTGGCATACTCGCGTTGCTTTCCGCGTGGCTCAATCTCGAGATCGCCCCTTCCGCCAACACTGAGTATCGGCGCCTGCTGCTGGGATCGGCCAAGGATAATCCCGCTTCGGTCATCGTGCCCGGTAAGCTCAACCGGCAGTTTCCCGGCATGGTGATCCGCGCCGCCGAACGCGATGGCGAGGTTCTCCGGGACTTCTGGCTCTGGAGCGTCGATGAACGCGGCCGCCTCACGCAGACCGTCCATGCCCGCGAAGCGCGCCTCGCTCCTAGCCTCAACAGCAAGGGCGAAGGCATCCTTCGGGTCGAGCTAACCGACGCCCGCCTCGAGAAACGTCAGCCCGGTGACGAGACCTTCGCCAGCCCCTCCTCGTTCATCCAAGCCCGAACGACCTCCCTCGAGTTCCCGGCATCGGGCGTCTTCAAGGACGGAGATAACTTCCAACGCAAGCTCCGCTGGCTCACCACCTCGGAGCTCCTCGATGCCATGGATAAAGGCTGGCAAGTGGCGCCGAACGCCACGCGCAAGGAGAAGGAGCAAGGGCAAATGCTGGCGACGACGCAGCTGATGTCGCACCTCGCCAGTGCCTTCTCGGTCTTCTCGCTCGCCTTCCTCGCAGTACCGTTGGCCGTGCGCGTCGGCCGCTCCGAGACGTTCGTCAACGCGGCCATCGCCCTCGGCATCGCCCTCACGTATTATTTACTGACCTCAATGGCCGCCTACGTGAAGGACCCGGACCTAAGGCCTGACCTGTTGATCTGGCTGCCGAACGTCGTGGTCGTCGGCCTGGCTTGGACTCTCCTGCGCCGCGCCTCGCGCCACTGAGTCTGCTCAGCGGTCGCGCTGGTACCACGCAAAGAAGGCATACGCCATGCAACCGAGGGCAAAGACCTCATTGAAGCCCTTCATGACGACCGCGCCCATGATCATGTCAGCCGAAGCGGAGAGCTCGCTGATCCGCGGGGCGAGCCGGTAGGTCTCGTAGATGGGGTGGTCGCCGAAGATCAGCACGGCCCAGATGGGTAGGTCGGCGATCATCAAGGCGAAACAGTAGAACATCGCTTGGCCGTAGCCGATGCGCGGCAGTTGGGCTGACATCGAGAACAGCGGCCAAACCATCAGGATGGCGGGGAGGAACATCGACCAGTGCTCGAGCACGTGGAGCGGGCGGCTGCGCAGCGCGGCCTCATAGAGCTCGGGGAAGTGCCACATCGAGAAGCACATCGTAAAGATCAGCCCGCCGGTGATCGGGTGCGTGAGCACGCGCAGGGCGCGCGCCAGGCGGGGCCGGCCTCCAAGCAGGAAACCATCGATGAATTCCGGGGGCAGGCCCGTGACGATGAGGGGCGCGGAGATATAGATCAGCAGCATGTGCTGCAGCATGTGCGCCCAGAACAGGAAGCTTTCGCCCAGTTGGTCCAAGGGTGAGCCGACGGCAACGTAAGCGACGAGCACGCCGAGATGAAAGCGGACCGCATACCAGACGGGATACTCCGTCCGACCGGGCAGGAAACGCGACCGGAACGGACCGCACATCAGCGCGTGTGCCCAACACGCTCCCACGACCAGGAGCAGAAGCAGCGGCTCCGTGTGCCAGTGAAGGGGGATACTCATCCCTTTCATATGAAGCCGAGGCTGGCTGACCCGCAAGCGTGGGCACGAAAAAGGCCTCCGCTCGAGCGGAGGCCTTCATCAGGCAATCGGCGACGATTTTAGCTAAACCAGCGAGTGTCGATACGGTCGACGGAGAACAACATGATCATCGCGGCATAGGTCGCGAACGCGAGCGCCAGGCCAGCGAAGAAGCACCAGAAGAGCAGGCGCTTGTCGTAGATCAGGTGCATGAACCACAGGATGACCGCGAAGAACTTCCCCGCGGACATGAGGGTCAGGATCGTGAGGATGGCGGCGACGGGGATGGGCAGGAAGATCAGCACGATCTCGGCGCCCGTGACGACGGCCAGCCAGAGGGCCAACACGATGAAGTGGTGATAGCGACGGACCTCCTCGGCGAGGAAGTCTTGGCTAGGGGCGGCTTCGTGAGAAGAGGACATGGTCGAGAAGATGAGTTACTTGGCGACAACCGGGAGACCCGTACCCCAGATGCCGTTCGGCCCGAGGTATTCAACGAGGTAGACCGCGGTGAAGATGATGATCCACACGATGTCGACGAAGTGCCAGTAGAGGCCCGCGATTTCGACGTCGAGGGCGCCCATGTGGCCGCCGAGCTTACCCGTGAAGCTGTAGAAATACATCATGATGAGCCAGAGTACGCCGATGGCGACGTGCGTACCGTGCGTACCGGTCAGGACGTAGAACGTCGACCCGAGGACGCTATTCTGGATGGTCAGGCCTTCGTGGTAGAAGTGGGTGAACTCGTAGACCTGGCAGCCCAGGAAGATCAGGCCGAAGAAGATCACGCCCAGAACATTGCGGCGGAAGGACTTGATCTGGCCCTTGTGCATCGCGGAGACCGCGAGCGCCATCAGGAACGAGGACATCAGCAGGATGAACGTCGAGAAGGATGTCAGCTCGACGTTGAACAGGTTCTGGATGAAGCGCTGATGGCCTTCGGCGTCCGTGAAGCCGGCGGGGAAGAGCTTGCGGTAGAGCAGGTGCGTCGAGATGAGCGTCCCGAAGAACATGCAGTCCGAAGCCAGGAAGAGCCACATGATGAGCTTCTTGTGGTCGATCCCGGTGGACGTGGGCGCTTCGTGCGCGGCGGCGGTGTCAGACATGGAGGTCAGAATTTATATTAAGGAGAGGAAGACGCTCAGTGGGCGACGGTCTCGGTCGGAACCGGCGCACCGGAGGCGGCGGGGGTCTTGAGCATGTAGCCACCCGGACCTTCGAGGGCCCAGAGCCAGATGCCGAGGAAGAGGACGCCGAGTCCACCGATAACGAGCCAGCCGGCATGAGGGACACCCATCGCCATCATCGGCATACCGAAGCCGATGAAGAGGAAGCCCGCGGAAGCCACGAGCGGCATCCAGGATTGGCTGGGCATGTGGACGCCAGCCTCGCCGCCGTCAGGCTCGGAGCCGATGCGCTTGGTGCCATGCTTGTCTTCGAAGAAGGCGTCGCGCGTGGCGACGATGGGCGCCTGGGCGAAATTGTATTCCGGCACGGGGGAAGGCAGCGACCACTCGAGCGTGCGGCCATCCCACGGATCGTTAGAGCACTTCTTGCCGCGGAAGGCCGTCCACACGAGGTTGACGAAGGCCAGAGCGACGCCGATACCGAGAATGTAGGCGCCGATGGTGGCGACGTAGTTCCACTGCTCCCAGCCGTTGCCCGCGTGGTAGGTGTGCGTACGGCGCGGCTGGCCGGCTAGGCCGAGGTAGTGCATCGGGCCGAAGGCGACGTTGAACCCGAGGATGACCAAGCCCGAGGCGATGTACGCGATTGGGGCGTTGGGCATGCGGCCGAAGATCTTCGGGAACCAGAAGTAGAGGCCAGCCATCAGGCCGAGGAGCACGCCGCCGAGAAGCACGTAGTGGAAGTGCGCGATGACGAAGTAGCTGTCCTGCTGCTGGGAGTCGGCGGGGGCCGCGGAGTGCATGACGCCGGAGAAACCGCCGCACATGAACATCCAGATGAAACCGAGGGCGAGAACCATGGGCGGGGTGAAGCGGACGCGTCCGCCCCAGATGGTACCCAACCAGTTGAAGATCTTGACGCCCGTCGGGACGGCGATGGCCATCGTGAGGAGCGAGAACGCGGCGGTGGGCACGGGGCCGAGACCAGTGGTGAACATGTGGTGGCTCCAGACGGCGAAGCCGAGGAAGCCGATGACGGCACCAGAGAAGACGATGATCGGGTAACCGAAGAGCGACTTGCCGGAGAAGGTCGGGAGAACTTCCGAGACGATGCCCATCGCGGGGAGCACGAGGATGTACACTTCGGGGTGGCCGAAGATCCAGAAGAGGTGCTGCCACAGGACGGGCTGGCCGCCGGCGGAGGGGTTGAAGAAGTTGGCTCCGAAGGTGCGGTCGAACATCAGCTCGATCAGGGCGACGGTGATGGCCGGGAAGGCGAGGATGATGAGCACCGCGGTGACGAGCGTCATCCAGGTGAACACCGGCAGGCGCATCATGGTCATGCCCTTGGCGCGCATGTTGATGATGGTGCAGATGAAGTTGAAGGAGGCCGCGAGCGAAGCGATGCCGAGGACCTGGATGCCGATGATCCAGAAGTCGGTACCGACACCGGTGAAGCGCAGCGCCTGGCCGTTCTGGCCGAAGGTGCCGGAGAGCGGCGCGTAGCTGAACCAACCGTTGGCTGGGGCGAAGTCGGTGTAGACGAGCGCCTTGTGCCAATCGAAGGAGTTGAACCAGCCGGCGAGGTGCGCGAACTCGAAGAACCACGAGGCGTTCAGCACGAAGGCGCCGAACACGAAGGTCCAGAGCGAGAACGCATTGAGGCGCGGGAAGGCGACGTCGCGGGCGCCGATTTGCAGCGGCACGAGGAAGTTAAAGAACGCGGCCGATAAGGGCATGACGCCGAGGAAGATCATCGTCGTGCCGTGCATGGTGAACAGCTGGTTGTACATGCGCGCCGTGACGAAGTCGTTATCCGGGCGGGCCAGCTGGGTGCGGATCGCGAGGGCTTCGACGCCACCCACGAGGAAGTAGAACATGGCGAACGCTCCGTACAGGATGCCGATCTTCTTGTGGTCGACGGTCGTCAGCCAGTCCATCAAGCCGGTCGTGCGGTCAGGACGGATGAGGCCGAGGTCGCTGCGCTCGGGCGCCAGCTCGGTCTTGCAAGCGACCGGAGCGTGATGGGAATCGTGGGACATGGGTGTGAAAGGTCGGGAGAAGGTTTACTTCAGGGTGAGGAGGTATTCGGCGAGGTAGTCGAGCTCCTCGGCGGTGAAGGTCTGCTTGGTCTCGTTGAGGCCAGCCACGTTGAACATCTTGTAATAATGCATGCGGTTACCGGGCTTAACGTCCTTGGTCAGCTTGCCGTCGGCGCCGTGCGCGACTCCGGAAGAACCAATCCACTTGATGAGGTTGGCCTTAAGCGTCGCGCGGTCGACTTCGACCGAGGACTCAGTGTTGTTCGTCTTCTGCTCGAGGGCGAGCTGGGCCTTGGGATCACGATTGTCCAGCCAAGCACCGGCGAGCGACTTGCGCGAGGCGAGGTGAGTGAGGTCCGGGCCGAAAGCGCCGTTGCCAAAGTGGCCACCGACGTTGTGGCACATGACGCAACTCTTGGCGGCGAAGAGAGCCTTGCCCTTATCGGCCGCACTGCCGGCGACGACGGGAGCGGCGTCGGCCTTCTGCTTCTGCACCCACTTGGCGAATTCGGCGGGCTCGAGAACTTCGACGCGGAAAAGCATGTAAGCGTGCGAGTCGCCACAGAATTCGGCGCACTGGCCGTAGTAGTGACCAGTCTCGCTGGCCTGCAGCCACATGTGGTTCTTGCGGCCGGGCATGAGGTCAACCTTACCAGCGAGCTTGGGCACCCAGAAGGAGTGGATGACGTCTTCGGAGCGGAGATTGATGCGGACGGCGACCCCTTTGGGGATGACGAGCTCGTTCGGGACGGAACGCTTCGCGTCGTTGGTGAGGCCGAGCTGAGGATACTCGAAACGGAACCACCACTGCTTGCCGATGACGTCGACCACGAGCACCTCCTCTTCGACGGACTTAGCGTAGTTCTCGCGGGTGCCTTCGACGCGGGGATACCAGACGGAAAGCTTCGACGTCGGGACGGACTCGGCCGGCACGTCGTCGGTGTACCAGATGGCGGTGAGTGTCGGGATGGCGATGATGACGAGCGACCCGATGGAAGCGGTGATGAGTCCGATCTCGATCAGAGGATTGCCGTGGCCGTCTTCGACGATGGCCGGCTTGTTTTCGTCGCCCGGACGTGCGCGGAATTTGATGACGGCGTAAACGAGCAGGCCGCCGACGAGCACGAAGAGGACGACGACCAGCCAGACCGTCTGCATGAACAGGTCGTACTGGACTTGGGCGACCGGCCCCTTGGGGTCCAGGGTCGACTGACGGACAGTCATTTCGGCCCGGGAGCAGCCGACCATGATGATGGCCAGGAAGGGGGCGGCCAGCAGACCTACCCGACTAAAGAAGCGAGAAAACATAAAGGATGTGTTCGGACGCCGAAAAATCCGTAAAAAGGATGTAATTTGCAAGCCCCGGCAGGGCAAACCGGTCATTAAATCCCTTCGAGATATTCCCTCAGGTTAATTATTTACGTAAAACATTGAATAACAATAACTTAATATCGTTTACCCCCCATCAACCTGTCTAATAAGTCTGCCGCCACTTCCCTTCTACCGCTCGCCCGCCTTGGGGGTTGCACCGTCGGTCAGGGTCTTTAACCCCCAATCTATGTCTTGGACCAGCCCACATGGCACCCCTCTGCCCGACTGGCGGAAGCGCACCCTGATCATGGGCATCATGAACCTGGCCCCTGATTCATTCTCGGACGGCGGCCAAGTTCACAATGAAGCCACCGCTCTCGCCCGCGCGGATAAGCTCCTCTCCGAAGGCGCCGACGTCCTCGACCTGGGCGCGGAATCGACCCGCCCGGGAGCTACGCCGGTCGACGCTGCGACCGAACTCGCACGCCTCCTCCCTGTCGTGCAGGCGCTCCGCCGGCGCTTCCCGCGGTCGGTCCTGTCCGTGGATACTTATAAGGCGACGGTCGCGCGCGCCTGCGTGGAAGCTGGCGCCGACCTGGTGAACGACGTCGAAGGAGGTCGCTTTGAAGCCCGCCCAGACGAGTCGCCCATGGGGTCGGCCTGCGCCGCGCTCCGCTGCCCGCTCATCCTGATGCATCGCCGCACGCAGCCGGACTACCAAGATTTCTGGATGGAAGTACTGCAGGATCTCCGCGTCTCCCTGCGCTGCGCGCAAGCTTCCGGCATGCGACCAGAACAGCTATGGACAGACCCCGGTTTTGGCTTCGGTAAGACACCGGCGCAAAATCTCATGCTCGTGCGCGACCTCGCGAAAATCGCCGCACTCGGGTTTCCGGTGCTCCTCGGCACGAGCCGGAAATCGACGCTCGGTCTCGTACTCGGCGAAGCTGACCCGCTCCGCCGTGGCCCGGGCAACGACGTCACGGCAGCCTGGGGTATCGCCCAAGGCGCTTCGATGATCAGGGTCCATGACGTGGCTGCGCTCCGCCCCATCGTCCGGATGGCTGATGCGCTCCGCCGTGGCCCCAGCTGGGAGCCGGAAGCCCGAGGTTAAGACCTCGGGACGATTTAAGCCCAGAAAAAGCGGGGAATGGAGCCAGCAGTCGGACTTGAACCGACGACCTGCCGCTTACAAGGCGGCTGCTCTACCAACTGAGCTATGCTGGCCAACTTCCCTATTCACAGGGTTGTTCACAGTCCGCCGGTGTCAACCCTTAGGGAAATATGGCGATTAGGGGTTGAAACTGAGTTCAATTTGCACGCAATTCTACCACCCCCAAGCCTCGTACCTATGCGTATCTCCGTCTCCCTTCTCGTCCTGTGTGCCGCCATCACCGGCTGCAACACCTCAATCGATCCGGCCAATGTCGATTCCATCGTCGTGTCGTCTAACCCGACCGCCGCCGCGATCCGCCTGAATGGCGAACCCGTCGGTCGCACGCCGACGACCATCAAGGTCGACCGCACCAAGAATTATGAACTGCAGGTCGGCAAGGGCGGCTTCCTCACCGAGGTCTCCGAACTGAAACCCCGCCTCATCACGACGAGCGAAGGTATCGAGTTTGGCTTCCCCGCTTCAGTGAATGTTAACCTCACCAAGACTCCCGCCGCCGGCGAAGCTGGTGTGCCCGTTTCCGATAACCCGGAGTTCAAGAAGCTTTCGAAAAAGGCTCTCGGTGAAGACGACGCCGCCAAGGAAGGCCTGAAGGCCGACATCGCCGCCACGAAGGAGGCCACCACCAAGATCCAAGCCTCCCTCGCCGTCCGCGAAGCCGCCACCAAGGCTCGCCTCGCCGACATCGCCAAGACCATCGCCAACGCCAAAGCCTCCAATGGCAACGATGGCGCCGCCGAAGCCAAGCTGGCCGAAGCCGAACTCGCCCTCAAGCAGGCCAACGCTGAAGCCGCCGCGGCTCGCGCCCTGGCCGAGAAAAACCTGAAGACCGTCGAAGCCCGCCGCGCCGCCCTCGCTGGCGTCGACTCCAAGGTCGCCACCGCGAAGTCCAACGTCGCCAAGGCCCAGGTCGCGACGAAGTCCTCCGACGTGCGCGTCGCCCAACTCGAAAGCTCCTACGCCGCCGAGATCAAGGCCCTCAACGAATCGCAGGCCAAATCGAACGCCGCAATCAAGGCCCTCAACGCCCGCGCCGACGAACTCGCCCGCGCTTCCAACGCCGCTACCGCCGTCGCCAAGGCCGAAGCCGCTAAGGGCCTCGCCGACCTGCAGAAGGCGCTCGAAGAGCAGAAGGCCGCCGTCGCCGTGGCTAATGAAGCCCTCGCCAAGGCGAAGGCCGATGACGCCAAGGCCGCTGAAGCCATCAAGGTCGCCAACGAAGCCAAGATCGCCGAAGCCGTCAAGGCCGCGGATGCCAAGGTCGCCGAAGCCAACAAGAACGCCGAGAAGGCCGTCGCCGACGAACGTCTCGCCGCCGAAGCCAAGCTGGCCGACGCCAACGCCAAGATGACCGAAGCCAACAAGGCCGCGGATGCCAAGGTCGCCGAAGCCGCTAAGAACGCCGAGAAGGCCGTCGCCGACGAGCGCCTCGCCGCCGAAGCTAAGCTGGCCGACGCCAACGCCAAGATGACCGAAGCCAACAAAGCCGCGGATGCCAAGGTCGCCGAAGCCAACAAGGTCGCCGCCGCCGCCAAGGCCCAGACCGACGCCCTGAAGTATTCCGAATTCAACGCCCGCTACGCCCTGCTCGAAACCAAACGTCGTGCGAAGGTGATCACGGAGGAAGAATATAAGGCGACCCTCTCCGAGCTCCGCAAGGAACTCGCTCTCTAAGTCGGACCTCGTTCCGCCTTCAAAAGCCCGGCCGCAAAGCCGGGCTTTTTTGTTGGAAGGAAAGCCGAGCTCCGCACCGTAGCGTGTCTATGTCGGACCCGCTCTCCCGCACGCCTCTCTTCGCCCTGCACGTCGAACTCGGCGGCCGCATCGTCCCCTTCGCCGGCTGGGAGATGCCGGTGCAATACACGGGCATCATCGAGGAGCATATGGCGGTCCGTCAGGCGGCCGGGCTCTTCGACGTCTCCCACATGGGCGAAGCCCGCGTCCGCGGTCGCGATGCTGCGAAATTCCTCGACGGCATCATGACCAACGAGATGGCCACGATCAAGGTGGGCATGGCTCGCTACACGGTGATGTGCCAGCCCGACGGCGGCTGCGTCGATGACTTAATCGTCTACCGCCTCGCCGAAGAAGAATTCCTGATTTGCCTCAACGCCTCCAACGCACCGAAGGACATCGCTTGGATGCGCGCCCACATGGGCTCCCATCAGGTCGAGGTGCTCGACGAGTGCGCCGCTTGGGCGCAGCTCGCCCTCCAAGGCCCGCTGGCCGAAAAAATCCTCGCGCAGGTCACGTCCACTCCGCTCGCCTCGATCAAACGCTTCGGCTTCGTGTTCGGCGAAGTCGCCGGCGCCCCGGGCTGCCTCATCTCCCGCACGGGCTATACGGGCTCGCCTGGCTTCGAGCTCTACCTGCCTGCAGCCGCCGCCGATAAAGTCGCCCGCGCGCTCCTCGCCGCCGGCAAGCCCCACGGCCTCGTCCCGGCCGGCCTCGGCGCCCGCGACTCACTCCGCCTGGAAGCGAACTACCCGCTCTACGGCCACGAGATCTCGGAACGTATCTCGCCCATCCAGGCCGGGCTCGGCTGGACGGTGAAGTTCGCGAAGCCCGACTTCATCGGCCGCGAAGCGCTCCATCGCCAGGCCCAGGGCGGCCCTTCCTCCTCGGTGGTGCTGTTCTCGCTCGATGATCGCCGCATCGCCCGCCAAGGCGCCGTGGTCTATTCCGGTGAGACGCCCGTCGGCGAAGTGCTCTCGGGCACGCAATCCCCAGTCCTCGGCAAGCCGATCGGCACGGCCCTTGTCGCCGCCGGCCACGCAGCTTCCGCCACGCTGACGGTCGATATCCGCGGCAACCGCATCCCGCTCCGCCTCGCGACCGAACCTTTCGTAAAGTGAAGGGTTGAAATAATCTCCACCCACTTTACCCAGAAGCCATGAGCAACGTCCCTGCCGACCTCCATTACACCAAGGACCACGAGTGGATCAAGGTCGCCGCCGACGGTACCGCTGTCATCGGTATCACCGACCACGCGCAAGCCGCGCTGGGTGACGTGACGTTCGTCGACCTCCCGAAGGTCGGCGCGTCCTTCAGCCATGGCGACGTCTTCGGTACGGTGGAATCCGTCAAGGCCGCCTCCGACCTCTACAGCCCGATCTCCTGCGAGGTGGTCGAGGCCAACTCCGACCTGAACAATTCTCCTGACCTGGTGAACCGCGAACCGTACGGCGGCGCCTGGATGATCAAGGTGAAGGTGAAGAATCCGGCCGAGCTCGCCAGCCTCCTCGACGCCGCCGGCTACGCCGCGACGCTCTGAGCGCGCGCCCGCCCTTGCTCTGCGCGGTTTATGGCCCACAGTGACGGGTCGATGTCCTTCGCTGAAGTCCATGCCGCCCATCCTTGGGACGAAGTCCTTGCCTCGGTCCAGGTGAAGACGGAGGCCGACGTACTCCGCGCGCTCACCCGCGCCGAAGCGGACACGGCCGACCTAGAAGATTTCAAGGCGCTGATCTCGCCGGCCGCCGCCCCGCACTTGGAACGGATGGCCCGCCTAAGCCACGAACGCACGCTCCGCCGCTTCGGCCGCACGATGCAGCTCTTCGCACCGGCGTATCTTTCCAACGAGTGCCAGAACGTCTGCACCTACTGCGGCTTCTCGGCCGGCAACAAGGTCCCGCGCCGCACGCTCAACCCGGCCGAGATCCTCCGCGAAGCGGGCGCCCTTAAGAAACTGGGCTTCGACCATCTGCTCATCCTGACGGGCGAATCCAATAAGGTGGAAGTGCCCTACTTCGTCCAGGCCCTCGACCTACTCCGCCCGCACTTCTCGTCGTTGTCGATGGAAGTACAGCCGATGGAGACCGCGGAATACGTCGAACTCCGCCGCCATGGACTCAATGCGGTGCTGGTCTACCAAGAGACGTATCACCGCGAGACGTATAACGTCCACCACCCGAAGGGACGTAAGTCCGACTTCCTCTACCGCCTCGACGCGCCCGATCGCGTCGGCGCCGCGGGCGTCCATAAGATCGGTCTCGGCGCGCTCTTCGGCCTCGAAGACTGGCGCGCAGAATGCTTCTTCACGGCTCTCCACCTCCGCTGGCTCGAACGCAAGCACTGGCAGAGTCGCTACAGCGTCTCGTTCCCGCGCATCCGTCCGCACGAAGGCGAACTGCAGCCGAAGGTCGAGATGACCGATCGTGATCTGGTCCAAGCGATCTGCGCCTTCCGCCTGCTGAGCTCCGAAGTCGAGCTGACGCTCAGCACCCGCGAGAGCCGTAAGTTCCGTGATCACGCCTGCCGCGTGGGCGTGACGGCGATGAGCGCCGGCTCTCATACGAATCCGGGCGGCTACGCCGAAGGCCGCGAGGCTTCGCTCGAACAGTTCGCGATTGAGGACGACCGCTCACCCGACGAAGTCGCCGCGATGCTCCGCTCCCACGGCTACGAAACAGTCTGGAAAGACTGGGATCCTTCCTACGACCGCCCGGTCGCCCTCGCCTGATGAGCCCTCTCCGCGTCTGGATAGATCACGAACAAGCCCCGGCCTGCAAGCCCGGCGCCTTTGTGAAGCTTTCGGCCGCTGAATCCGCCCACGTGGTCCGCAGCCTCCGCGCCCGCCGGGGCGACGCTGTCGTGCTCCTCGATGGCGAAGGCCTCGTGGTCGAAGGCAAACTGGCTTCGGCCGACGGCGATGGCGCGATGGTCGAAGTGGTCCGCACCCGCGTGGCCGATCCGCTTTCACCCGCGATCTACGTCGCCCAAGGGATGCCGAAGGGCGGCACGATGGATGATCTCGTACGCTCGTGCTGCGAAGCCGGTGCCGCCGGTATCATCCCGCTCGAGACCGCCCGCTGCGAACTGAAGCTCGATGCCGACCGTGCCCGCACCCGCCGCGAACGTTGGCAGCAGCAGTCCGTCGAGGCGTGCAAACAATCTGGCCATCCGTGGCGGGCAGAAATCGCCGCACCGGTCCGCTTCCGCGATTGGATCGAACGCCTGCCTGCCGCCGTCGAAGGCGAACTGCGTCTCACGGGCTCGTTGGAGTTCGACGCCGAAGCGGTCGCTCACCTCGATTTCACGAAGGCCTCGAAGGTCACTTGGCTCATCGGCCCCGAAGGCGACCTGACCTCGGAGGAATACGCCGCCGCCCGCGCCGCAGGGTTTATGCCCGTGGTGCTCGGTCCGACGGTCCTTCGTGCCGAGAACGCTGCGCTCGCCTGCGTGGCGATCACGCAAGCCCTCGCGAAGCGCTGAGTCAGGCTCGCTTCCGACGGCCAGGCTTCTTGGGCTCCGGCAAGACGTCGTCGAGCGCCCAATCCGGCCAGGTCTCGCGGGTGTAGCACTGGAACTCGCCGATGGCATCGCGCACCAGCGGCGTGAGCTCGCAAGTCCAGCGCAGGCCGACGTCCATGGTGGCGAAGCCGTCGAGTGGGAGCGCTCGGACTTCCGGGTGCTCAATGGCCTCAGGGATGGCGAGGTTGATGCCGTAACCTTCACCGTTGGCGACGTAACTGGTGACCATCTCCATCGAACTGACCTCGACGGTCTGATTCCAGACGACGCCCTTCGCACGGAGGTCGCGGAGAAAGCTACGCGTGACGCTGGAAGCGGGCGGCAAGGCGACCAAGGGCTCGCGGATCTTCTTCTGCTTCCAAAGGTCGGCGGCGCTCCGGTGCGGCGACGACTTGGGCACGAGGAGGACGAGCGGTACGCGAGCGAGGCGTAGCTGGCTCTGGCGTCCCTTGGTCTTAGCCTCGATCGGCACGATCGCGAGATCGATGACCCCGTCGCGTAACCACGTCTCGAACTGCATCTGGTAGCCAGGCGTCAGGCTGAGCAAAAGCTTCGGGTGTCGCGCCCGCAGGCGCTGGGTGACGGTCGAGATATGAAGGCGGAGAACGAGTTCCGACGCGCCGAGGCGCAGTTCGGGCCGATCCGCCTCCCGCAGTTGACCCTCGAGACCATCTAAGCCTGAGAAGAAATTTTCGATCTGCGAGTAGAGCTTACGGCCCGCCGCCGTCAGGCGAAACGGCGATCGCTCGAAGAGCCGTACGCCAAGGTTCGACTCGAGCGCGGCAATCTGCCCGCTGACGGCCGGCTGCTGGATACCGTAAGGGATATGTCGGACCGCGGCGCTGATGCCCCCGTGCTTGGCGACGTAATAGAATAGCTCGAGGTGATGGACGTTCATCGGGGGTAAAAATCATCTTCACGCCATAAAAGGGGCTAGCAACGCCCTTTATCCCCAGAGTGATAGGTCATATCAAGAATATCGATTAACGGTCCTGGGCCCGGAGGAGGTAAAATAGACGGCGACAAATACGTCATGCATACCCTCCAGATCCTCCTCCAAGCCCTCGGCGTCATCCTGCTGGCTGATTTCCTGGCCGGCGTCATCCATTGGCTGGAGGACGCCTACGGCACCGAGGATACCCCGATCATCGGCCCGCTGGCCATCAGGCCCAACATCATCCATCATCACTATCCGCGCTTCTTCACCAAGCTGACCTGGTGGCAAAGCTCCTGGGATCTCCTACTCATCGGCGCGCTGATCATCGGCGGCGCCATCTGGGCGGGCGTGCTCACCTGGCACGTCTGGCTCTTCGTGCTCCTGAGTATCAATGCAAACCAGGTCCATAAATGGTCGCACCAGACGCGGGCCGAGAACGGCCGAGTCGTCTCGTTCCTACAGGACTGCTGGATTCTCCAGACCCCTCGCCAGCATGCGCTGCACCACACGGATCCGAAGAATACGTTCTACTGCCCAATCACCAACCTGCTCAATCCGGCCCTAGAATTCATCGGCCTCTGGCCCAAGCTCGAAGCCGTCATCGAAGCGCTCACCGGGGCGACCCATCGCAAGGACGCCTCCAATCGCGGCGAAGGCCCGACGCCCGCCTGGGTCATCGAGCATCGCCGTCCCTCGCCCATACCGGCAACGGAAGACCTCGTCGTCGCCAAGCCGGACACGGCGCGCTGACATCCGCCCATTTCCACCCAACACCACCATGATCACCATCCTCACGTCGTTCGCCGTCGTCCCTGAGCCGCTCTACAACCTCGGCCAGTTCCTCTTCGGCCTCATCTACTTCCTCACCGGCGGCGGCGGACGCTAACCAAAACTTAGCCACCTTCCTGACGGTCGACCTCGTCACGGCCCGCCATGCGGACGATACGCGGATGGAACTCCGCGAGGATGTCGACGAGATCGGACTGCGCGGCCATGACGGACCGGATGTCCTTGTAGGCGCCGGGCGCTTCATCGAGTCCGCCGCCGAGCAGCTCTACCTTACCGACGCTAAGCGCCTGATCGCGCTGTTCAGGAGTGATGGACTTGACAGCATCTCGACGCGACATGCGCCGGCCGGCACCGTGGGAGGCGGAAAGCAGGGAGTCCGCGCCACCTTTGCCGCGGACTAAGAATCCTGGGGTGGCCATCGAGCCAGGGATAATACCCAAGACTCCCGGCGCGGCCGGCGTGGCTCCTTTACGATGCACGAAGAGCTCCTTGCCGCCGTGGGTCTCCTTCCAGGCGTAGTTATGATGGTTACTGATGGCGCTGACTGGCGTAAGTCCGGCCAAGCCGATAACAGTGTCATGGATGACCCGATGGTTCGCGGCGGAGAAATCCCCGGCGAGCTCCATGGCCTCCCAATAGGCCTGGCCTTCCTCGGTATCCATACTCAGCCACGCGAGGTCCTTGTAGCCGTCGGGCAGGTTAATCATCTTCTCCGCCAGTTCGGTGAAGAAATTGGCGGTGCGGAAACCAAGCGCCCGGGAGCCTGAATGGCTGAGCAAAGCGAGCCAGCGGCCCGCAGGGATGCCTTCGGCCGCTTCCGCGAGATTGAGTTCGCCGAATTCGACGAAGTGATTGCCGCTTCCGGAACTGCCGAACTGCTTGGCGGCCCTCTCACGCGTGCCGCGCGTCCGGCAGAATTTCTCCAACCGATCGAAGCGCGCATCCTGGAGTAAAGGATGTTTCGAGAGGGGGGCCTCCCTCAGGCCTTCGCCGAAGTAGGTGCCCTTAAGCAGGGATGCCCGAAGTCTTTCACGTAAGGTGTCGATGCCGTCAGCCGGTTCGGCGAAGACGGTGAGGTGCATGCGGCAGCCGATGTCGACCCCGACGGCGAAAGGCATGACCGCTCCTTCGGTCGCGGCGACGCCGCCGATGGGCATACCGAAACCGACGTGCGCGTCGGGCATCATGGCGCCGGCCACGACGGGACCGAGGCTCATGACCTTGGCCATCTGGCTGTGGGCGCCGGCGTCGATGCCTTCCGATCCGAAGACCTTGTAAGGCAAAGGTGTCTGGCGAGGTTCGACCACGCGGAGGCGAACGACCTCCTTACGGACGTCGTCACGGAGCTCATTGAACTCGGCCCAGGGCTCAGCCTGCGGCTGTTCAGGCGATGATACCATCGCCGAGATAGCGTCCAGAAAGCCCGGCTCGGCCGCACTGCGCATGCGCAGGAGGCGGCCGGCCAGGCGCTTGGCGACGGATTCGTCGAGGGCTTCGAGACGAGCCAGGATGGTGGCGTAGCTGGGAGTCATGTCGGGAGTATCTTGGCTTTATTGTAGACTTAAAGCCGATTTCTATCGCGATGACGCTCCAGCTCGAAGGCTTTCTCGATTCGCTCAGCCGTCAGTCTTCCCAGTTCGACCTCGGAGAGATCTCGGCGAGAGCCGGTGACTTCCGCGATGAACTGCTCGAATGTGAGCTTACGTAGGTCGAGATGTTCGTCTGTCTCCTCCTTCTCGATCTGGAGCTTCTCGGCGCAAAGACGGGGAATCTTGGCGAAGGCCTTCCAGGTTTTGCGCGCCAGACCGATGTCTTCCCTTAGGAGTGATGCGTAGGCGGCGACAGGCAGGATGACGGCGGCGGGCATATTGCAGATGCAGTGCTTACCTGAGATCAGACGACCCTCGAGGAGCAACGCTACGCCTTTCAGGAAGGAAACTCGTTCTTCACGTGTCAGACCTTCGACGTCATTGGCCTTAAGATCACGCTCGGTGCTGAAACCGCGAGGGACGAGTCGGCAAAAATCAGTGCGCGTATCCACTAGACCATCGTAGGCGGCCAGGAGCTCGGTGCGCGCACGCGAACGGGGCAGCTGGCCGATGAGGATGAGAGCACGCAGGAGGGCGCGGACGCTGAGCCGCAGGCGAAGTTCGCCGCGGGTTTCGTTATCTTGGATGATGTCGTCGATTGAGATCATGGTATTGGTTGGGTTGGAATGTTTTTGGGTGGAAAAGGGTCATACCCGCCGGAGCGGGGCCAGAAATCAGAAGTGAAGGGCCTCTATAAATAGAAGAGGCCGGACCCCGAAACTGACGTCTCGGTTTCCGGCCTCTGAATGCGGACTAGATCTCGCCTTTGGCGAACTTCGCCATGAGCGCGGGGGTCGCGCCGTCGAAACCGACGACGTCGAGCATGCCCGCGTCATTGGGATCGGCGATGGTGAACCCGGTGGAGGTCATGCCCACGACGATCAGCTTAGCGCCGATGCCGGTGGCCTGCCTGTACTTCTCCAGCGCCTGGACAGGATGAGAGCCGCCCGCGTACGTTTCGTTGTCCGTAAGGACGACGAACGTGTCGACTTGGATCTTATTCTGGAGCGCCCAGGTCATGGGCACTGCGGCGTCGGTGGAACCGAACGTGAGTCCGGAGACCTTCCTCGTCGCGACGTCGACCCTGTCCTTGGCGGTGATGCCGAGGTCTCTGAACGAGTCAGCGAAGCCCATGATGGCCGTCCAGGGTTCCGTCCTCGCCGCGACGACCGCAAGGGCCGCCGTAGCCGCCGAGGGCGAAAGACCGGGAACACCCGCGATTTCGCCACCCGTCATCGAGCCGGAAACGTCAAGACCGAGGAGATGCCTCGTGCCCGCGGGTTCGACGACGCCGAAGGAGAGCTCGAACGCTTCGTCGAGGGCTTCGACGACTTTATTCGAGACGGTCCACGTGGCCGCCGACCTCACGCCCCTGCCTGAAGAGTAGGTCCTCAGGGCAGAGAGCAACTGGATGGGATGGACCTTCGCGCCCCTCAGCCTCTCGGCATCGGTCAGTCTCTGGAAGACCAGTTTCTCAGCGTCGGAGAGGGGTTTAAGAAGCCCGATCTTCGACATGGTGCCGAGATTCCTGATCATCGCCGTCATGGGCATCTCCTGAAGGAGCGCCTCCCAGACCTCGACCTTGTTTAGGGCTTCGGTGGGCAGGGCTTCTCTGGGGAGCCTGTACTTGACGATGAGGTCGACCAGTTTCTTGACCGAAGCCTGATTGGCTTCGGCGAGGATCGCCTTCACTTCCGCGGAGTCAGCCTGTTCGGCGACGAACTTCAGTCCGGAGGCCTGTTCGACCGCCCAGACGAAATCGAGCGCCTTGTCGCCAGGGGCGACGGGGGCTTTCGCCCACTCGGCTTTCTCGTGCTTCGCGGTCCAGCCGAAGAGCTTGCCCTGGACTTCCGTCTCAGGGACAGGCTTGGCAAGCCTCAGGACGTCCTTCATGGACCAGCCTTCCCTCTGCTTGTATTTTACAAGCTGCAGGGCGAGCGTCTCGTTCTTCCTTCCCTTGAACCAGAGCTGCACAGCCTTCTTAAGTCCCCTACCCCAACCTCTGAGTCCGTTGACGGAGTCGACGAATTTGAGGAGGTGGGTGCCCGTCTTAAGGGCGGAGGGAACCGCGGCGAGGGCGGCCTTTCTGGTCACGTCGTCGCCCTTGGAGGCAGCGAGCGCGAGGACGAAGATCGCGGTGTCGGGCTTGGGGGCCCTCCCGGACTTCAGCATCTCGACAGTCTTCTCGACGACCTTGACGCCGTCCTTCTTGAGAAGGAGCAGGACCTGGTTCGCGTTAACCGCCGTCAGCTTCTTTTCGGAAACGTAGAAGGTGCCGCCCTCGGTGCCGAGGACCAGGAATCTTTCCAGCTGCTTCCATTCGTCGAGCTTGAAGACGAAGCCGCCGGCGTTGTTTTCGACCATGTCCCTGCCGGGGATGGGGAGACCCTGATGGGTCTCGGTCGCCTGCAGGCCTTCGAGGGCCTGCTTGATGTTGTTTTTCATGTTATGTGGTGCCCGTGAGGGCGGGTTTGGTGTTATTGCATTTTATTGCGGGTTGGTTTGGGTTGAAAATGAAGCCGTCGCCCAGGGGCTTCCGCAACGAACGGAAGCCCCCGGCCGCGGGTGCGTAAAAGGGTACGAGAGGCTGGCTACGATCCAGCGACGCCCGGACTATGAGCCCGGCGAGTTACCAACTACTCCACTCTCGCATAAAGATAAGAGGCAACGGACGAATTCGAATCGTCACGGACGGCCTATGAAACCATCGGCCAACCCATGGTCGCTGCCGAACTCCCTGAAATGGTGGACCGTAAGAGGGTCGAACTCTTATCTCCCGGGTGCAAGCCGGGTGTTCTGCCATTGAACTAATAGCCCATTAAATTGGTGGAAGGGGCAGGATTTTCACCTGCATTTCGATTGTATGATAATAAGCCAACGCGGTGCGGCTCTGGTTGCCCGAGCAAGATGTAAGCGCTGGCTGGACGCGTCCTAGGATTAGACGACCCCTCCTAAAATTTGGAATGATTATGGATCATCCCCTGAAATGGTAGTCACAGATGGGTTCGAACCATCGGTCTCCGGGTTATCTGCCCGGCGCTCTGACCAGCTGACCCATGCGACTATAAAAGGTGCGGACGGCAGGGATTTCGCCTGCTGGCGTTAGTGCGTGGTAACCTAGGATCCTGGCGGCCCATCACTGGGCAAGAAGTTGGACTAGGAGTCGCCAAACGTAAAAGTACGTCCGCATAAATGGTCAGGAGAAAGGGGTTCGAACCCTTGGCCTCGTGCAGCCCGAGCACGCGCTCTGCCAACTGAGCTATTTCCTGTTTGAAATGATGAAAGAGGCGGGGGTTACACCCGCAACTCCGATTCCCGTGTAACCCAATTTGCGGCGGCTCGTTTGCACGAGCAAGGTGTGCACTGGATATTATCGGCGCTTTGATTTAAGCTACTCTTTCTAAATGGTCAGGAGAAAGGGGTTCGAACCCTTGGCCTCGTGCACCCCGAGCACGTGCTCTGCCAACTGAGCTATTTCCTGATTAAAATGGGCGCGCCGTCCGACGCGAATTACGCTAATGAGTGCTTAACCAGGTTGTGCCTGGAGGATTCGAGCAAGGATTTGTCGTCGGGATATTGCCGATGAACCGGTTACCCGGATCGCCACGCTTGCGCGCATCAGCTGCGATTTTCCATTTCCGGGTGGGGGTGGATAAACGATGACGGTCAGCTCGAAAGGGACGGAGAAGCCCAGCTAGGTTATCTCCGGTTAAAATGGTCGCGCGTGTGAGGATCGAACTCACTTCTGGGGGGTCCTAGACCCCTCTCTTACCAATAGAGGAACGCACGGGTTTTTTGAAAAGTGGACGATAATGGAGTTGAACCATTATAAGCCGGGTTTCACTCGGCTACTTTACCGTTAAGACAATCGTCCGAAAATATTTTGAGCAAGGGGGTGACCTCGCTGATGATCAGCGTGTCGATAGCGCTAGAGGGTTAGGTGGATGGGGTAGGACTCGAACCTACTGTGCTCGAAAGCGGGGAGTAAACTAGTCCCACTCACACTCCTGTGCGAATTCCCATCCGTTACTGTTAAAGGATTTTGAACCTGGATCCACCGCGCATCGCTTGCCGGCGCTGAAGCAAAGCAAGTGATGATGCGCGACAGACCCAGGCGAGCCCGACGCGGGAACACGTCGGCGGGCTCTTTGGTCCGGACTGTAAAGGAAGACGAGCTAGGTGAGTGGCGGAGGGGGTTGTGCGATAACCTGACCATTAGTCGATGGACACCATAAGGTGGTGGAAGACTGGGGAGTTATCCCCCTTTAAATGGTCACGACCGCCGGTCATTCTCCGGCCTACAGGGGTCTTATAACCGTCAACCTACGGTCCGCGCGATGCGGACAAGGTATCGGAGACGATACCCAGCTCTATTATGCTAAGGTAGGTCGTGATGATGAATTAAGTTCTTCAACGAATCTCTTGATTCGGGGAATCACTCTTGCTATGACTACTGCTTCGTTCTTTTGCAGGTGAGTCCTAGCGTTTTAAATTGATTCCAGGGCGGAGTGACTCCACCCGGCGATTTTTGTGTATCGTTCAGGCGGCCCCACCCTGGGGTTTCAAGGAAAGGTTTTTCCTTTCCTGATTTCTTGGCCCCTGGCCTTCCGGCTGGGTATGCGAATGATCGATAGATGACGTAGTTCGCGGAAACCGATATAGATATCGTCGCATTGCTGCTGTTTCGGGTAATGCACGTCGCATGGAATTGAATATGTGGAGAGCCTGTTCCCAGTCAATCAGAACCACCGTAGTGGGACTATTAAGTTGCCTAAGTCGTTCTCTATCAAGGTGATAATTTTCCAGATTTATTCCCTTTTAAGGGTCAAAACTGGATCTCGAGCTCTACCGGTCGTACACTTGGCACCGACTTGGGCCTAGCAAAGTGTTAGCGCAATCTAACTTGTAACAACATTCTAACTACATGCCCGAGAGCACGCCGCGCCCCTCGCCTGCGGCTGACGTTACTTCGCCAACAGGACCTGGGAATTACCCATGAGGTAGGCGAGAAGGTCGCGCTGCTGCTCAGGCGTGAAGGCTTGGAGAAGTCCTTCCGGCATCAGCGAGATGGGTAATGTCTCACGCTTAGTGATATCCTGCCTGTCGATCACGGTCTCCTGACCGACGGAACGCAGCGTAAGCGTGCGCTCGCTCTGCGCGCCGATGATGCCGCTGAGGACACGGCCATCCTTGAGCGTGATGCTATTGAGGTAATAAGCGGCGTCGACGACGGCGCTGGGGTCGACGATATTCTCGATGAGATAGCTGAGGTCGTGCCGACCGCTGCCCGTGATATCGGGGCCGAGCGCACCGCCTTCACCGTAAAGTTTGTGACACTGTCCGCATACAGCGGCATAAAGCGCCCGGCCGTTGCTCTGGTCACCCTTGGCCAGCGAGTCAGGCGTGTGCCGTGTCTTGAGTTCGGCCACGAGTCTGAGCTTATCCGCCGAGGTCTCGCGCGTCTCACCCCAGACCTTGCTGAGGAGTGCGTTGAGTTTGGGATCGTTGAACGCCCGCACCTGACGCGCGGCTGACGGACCGAAGTCCGCCTTGGGAATCTTGCCTTCCTCGACGGCCTTGAGGAGGTCGGTCGCGAAGCGCGAACGGGAGACGAGGGCCATGATGGCCTGCGGACGCTCATGCGGGTAGAGCTGCATATACCGGTCGATGATGCGCTTGGCGACGCCGTCCTGGTCGAACTGCGTGAGGCCTTGGATGGCCTCCATGTTCACGCCTTTGATGTAAATGAGCTTCTCGCAGACGGCCTTGAGCTGCGCGTCCTTGGCCTCGATGAGGGAGAGCAAGGCGGCGCGGCGCTGATCCATGAGTGCATTGTCATCGAGCGCAATCTTGCGAATCTCGTCGAGGGCCTGGCCGTCGCCAAAGATGACGTTAAGCTGGCGGGCCTGATCCTGCGCGGCTACGGCCGGCTTCGGAATCGTGGCAACGAACCCATCCCAGGCGGCCGGCTTGGGCGCCTTGCGCCAACCCTTGAGGGCTTCGGCGATGCCGGCGACGATGTCGGCCTGTCCTTCGGGCATCTGCGCGGCGTTCGCGAGCAGTTCGTTCAAGGCGGCCTGCTTGTCAGCGCCTTCGGCGATCCGGCGGGCGATGAGCTTGGTGACCTGAGGGACGCGGCTGACATGCGCGCACGCGATAAGCTCGGTAAACGGAAGTTCGCGAATACCGGTCCACACGAGAAGCGGGAGGTTATGATCGGTGGCATCCTGGTCATAGCGCAGGAGATGCTGAGCGACGAGCGCCCGCACGGGGACGGAAAGGTGCGGTAAGGCGGAAGCCAGCGCGAGCCGCACGCGCTGGCCGCGCGATTCGCCAGCGAGCTTAAGGAGCGCGGATTCCTGTTCTTCTGCGGCCGCGATGAAGCCGGTCCGCTGGGCGAACTTGGCCACGGCGTTGTTCCGGTTCACGAGTGGCTCGGTGAGCTCGCGCTCGATGAGGCGTGCGAGAACATCCTGACGCTTCTCGGTGAGGATGGCAGCCGGGGCGTAGTGCTTGGCGTGCTGCGCGGCGAAAGGCTTATCGCCGGACTTGACGGTGCGCAGGGCCAGCAAGGCCGAATGCGCATTAAGCGCGAGGACGCTGTCTCCCTCGGCGGCGAGCTTCTCCCAGGCGGCGGTGGCGGATGAGAGGTCGAACCCCTTCCAGGCACGTTCCCGCAGTTCCCAGCGAGCCATGCGGACGAGCCACTCGTTCTTACTGCGCTGCAACTCGACGAGCTCCGTCGGCGTGGCCTTGGTGATGTCGACGCCGGGCTGCTTGGGCTCGCCGTAACTGACCTTGAAGATGCGACCGGTGGATCGGTGGATGCCATCTTGGTCATGACATTCGCCGATATCGCTCCAGTCGAGAATCGTAACGGCGCCGTCGGGCCCCTGACCGAGCTCGATGCCGCGGAACCACTGGTCGTCCGACTTCAGGATGTCGGGCTGATGCTTCATGATGAGCGCACTACCCTTTCGCTCGATGGCTTCCACGTTCACGCGGCGGCCATGCAGATTGAGCGTCATAAGCTTGTCGCGGTACTGCGAGGGCCAGTTGTCGCCCTGGTAGATCATCATGCCGACGTGCGCATGCCCTCCACCTAAGCTGTCCGCGCCGCCGCGACCGCCGTCCGCGTCATTCCACTTCTTGCCTGTATCCCAGTGATAGTGGTCGGCCTGCTGGTCGATCTGCTCGTAGATGTAAGGATAAGGATCCTCGCCGTGCATGCGCTTGAAGTGCGCGCCGTGGATTCCCTGCCAGCCATGACCGATGACGGTATTGATGAAGAGTAGCTCGTGATCCTTAGTCCAATCCGATCCCCACGGGTTGGTGGTGCCGTGACAATACGGCTCGAAGACCTTGGTGACCGGATGATAGCGCCAGAGGCCACCGGCGGTGGGCAGGCGCTTTTCCTTAGGCACGCCCGGAACGTCGACCCACGAAGTGCTCGAGATGCCGACGCGGCCGTAGAGCCAACCATCCGGCCCCCACTTGAGTCCGTTGGCAAAGGTGTGACGGCTCGCCGCGGTGGTGCTGAAACCGTCGAGCACGACCTGGGCTGGGCCGGCGGGCTTGTCGCCGTCCATAGGGATGAAGAGGAGGTTCGGTGGGCACAACGTATACACGCCTCCAAAGCCACGCTCGATGCTGGTGAGCATCTGGACCTCGTCGGAGAAGACGGTGCGCTTGTCGAATTTTCCGTCGTGGTTGGTGTCCTCGAGGATGAGGATTCTATCGCGCAGGGTCAGGTCGAAGCGCTCCTTACCGTCGGAGTAGGTATAGTTCTCCGCAATCCATAGGCGTCCGCGTTCGTCCCAGCACATGGCGATGGGCTGACGGACATCCGGTTCGGCGGCAAAGAGCGTGGCCTTGAATCCTTCCGGGAGATGCAGCTTGGTCAGCGCATCGGCCGAGGTGAGCACGGGGATAGTCTCCTTCTGGTTGTTATGCGGCTCCGGGAAGGGCGCGGCAAAGGCCGCGGCACCGAGAGCGAGAGCAAGACTACGGGCGAACATAGGGGTTATGACTACCCTGTGCGGGCGAAGTTCCGCTTCAACCCCAGACCAAGGAAAATGCGGTCAGAAGCCTTTGGCGATCTGCCCGTACACGTCAGTCGAGGCGATCTGGG
Organism: Verrucomicrobiota bacterium; assembly: GCA_041168485.1. Lineage (GTDB taxonomy): Bacteria > Verrucomicrobiota > Verrucomicrobiia > Opitutales > UBA953 > UBA953. The sequence goes on along the minus strand of JBEEKW010000010.1, from coordinate 8,988 downwards.
TCGGCAAGGCCGCTGAAGCAGGCGCGATGAGCACCGGCCAGTCGAGCGGGTCTTCGGGGAGGCGACCATGCGAGCCCTTCACGAGCGAGGCGTCCTGCGAAATGACCTTCATGAGTGCTTTGAAGCCGAGCTTCTTCTTCAACAGGAACCAAGCGACGCTGAGCATCGGGAAGCGAATCTTGGGATCGATGAACAATTCGACGGGGTCGTAGCCGGGCTTGCGGTGGATATCCACGCAGCGCGCGAAGTCGGGCTCACCCTGTCCTTCTTCCCACCAATAATACGAGAACCAGCTGTGACCGTCGGCGATGACGACGAAGTCGCCACTGCGCACGTGTTTAATACCGACGGCGGCCTGACCATCGGCGTCGAGTACCTGGGCAACGCCGGGCGTAGCGAGCAGGACCTTGCGGACTTCCTCGCGGACCGACGGATCAAGGACGACGACGTGCGCCACCTGGTGGTCAACGACGGCGAAGGCCTTGGAGTTAAAGGTGTCGAGAGTGAGGCTACCGTCCTCGGGCTTGAGCTCGAGCCAGCCTTGGGCGCGCAGGACCTTGTTTAGCGGGACGGCGCGATCGACAGAAGTGATGGCGTACTCGGAGACGATGAGGACTTCGACGCCGCGGGCTTCGAGGAATTCGGCGAGGTCGCCGACGAGCTTATCGACGTCCCGACGCGCGATATCGCAGCGCGGATCGGCGGGACCGAAGCGCTGGAGGTCGTAATCGAGGTGCGGGAGGTAGACCAGACTGAGGTCGGGCTGCTCATGCTCTTCAATCCAGCGGGCCGAATCGGCGATCCATTGCGAAGAAGGCAGGCCGGCGCGCGGGCCCCAGAAAGAATGGAACGGGAAATCGCCAAGCTCGCGCTTGAGCAGCTCCTTGTAACGCTGCGGGAAGCTCGCGATGTCGAAGATCTTACCGCCGTCGGCCTTGTAGACCGGACGCGGCGTGACGGAGATATCGGCCGCGGTGCCCATATTGTACCACCAGAAGAGGTTCGCGACCTTGAGCTTGGAATTCTTGGCATGCAGTTCGTCCCAGACCTTCGGGGCGAGCACGACGCGGTTCGACTGCTTCCAGAACTGCACCTCGCTGAGCGTGCGGTCGTACCAGCCATTGCCGACGATGCCATGCACGCTCGGCTGCTGGCCGGTCAGGTAATCAGACTGCGCGGTACAGGTGACGGCGGGGAACGCGGGGCGGACCTTCGCGACGCTACCCTTGGCGGCGCGCGCGGCGAGACGTGGCATCACGCCGGAACTCAGGTCCCGAGCGGAGAGACCGACGACGTTTAGGACCGCGCGACGCATGGCTGCTGATCCCGCGCCTTCAGTTCGTCGGCAGCTTTACGCACGACGGCAGAAGCCATCTCGTGGACCTGCGTGGACTTACCGATCGCGGTCGGCAGGACCAACGTGAGCTGGCCACCGAGGTGTTCGCGGAATTCTTCGAGGCCAGCCAGCATTGGCGCACCGCCTTCGAGATGCATCTCGGGCGCGTAGATCTTGAAGCCCAGGGCGACGAGCAGGTTGAGCGAACGCTCGGTCTCTGCTTGGCTAAAAAGTCCGAGCTCACGAGCGCAGATCAAATCGAGCGCCAGGCCGACGGCCACGGCCTCACCGTGCGTCAGGCGATGGTTGGTCATCGACTCAAGCTTATGCGCGGCCCAATGGCCGAGGTCGAGCGGACGGGCGCTACCAAGCTCGAAGGGGTCGCCATTGCCGGCGATATGCTTGGCGTGCAGTTCGGCGGAACGGCGGACGGCGCGTCCGATCGCAGGAATATTACCAGCGGCGAGCAGCCCGGACTCCTTCTCGAGGTTAGCAAAGAAGACCGGATCCTTGAGGAGCGAGACCTTCACGGCCTCGACGAGACCGTCACGCAGGCCGCGGGCGTCGAGCGAGGCGAGCAGCGCGAGGTCGTTGACCACGGCGGCGGGCACGGCAAAGGCGCCGGTGAAATTCTTCTTCCCAAAAGTATTGATGCCGTTCTTCACGCCGACGCCGGCGTCACCTTGGCCGAGGGTCGTGGTAGGCATGCGCACGAGACGCACGCCGCGATGGGCGGTGGAGGCTGCGAAGCCGACGGCGTCGAGGAAAGCGCCGCCGCCGATGGCGAGTACGTAGGAGTGACGGCAGATCTTGTCGGCTTCGATCGCGGCAAGGGCGGCCTTGACCACGGCGGAGTCCTTCTTGGCGGCCTCCCCACCGGTGAGCACGAGAGGTGCGCGGGTGAAGTGAATGCCCATGGCCTTACCGTAAGCGGCGACCTCCGCGGCGAAACCCGGACGGGCGTTGGCCAGGCCAGCGTCCACAATCGGAATGACCTTAGCGCCAGCGAAGAGGTCGGCGAGGACCCGGTTACCCGCAGCGAACGCGCCTTCGGTGAAGAAGATGCGGTGGCGGTAGGTTACCGCGAATTCGAGGTCAAGGGAGTCGTCCATAGCCCTGGGGGAGGGTTAATCAGAAAGAGTGAGACGCCTAAGGACAAGCCCAGTTCCCAGAAAACCCGGCCAGCTCGAAGAAAATCCCCTGTTTCCTCAAGTTGAGGGAATCTGCTTACGCCAACTCAAGACGAGGCGCATGGCGAAAGCGGCCAGACCCAAGGCAAGGAACAGCAGGCAAGCGGCGTCGAAGAGCGCCTCGGGGTGCACGCCCTTAGGGCGGAGTAGCACGGAGAGACAGATGAAGGCCAGGTAGCCGTTGGTCATCGCGTCGATCAGCGGCATGGAAGCCAGCCGGTCGGCCACACGGGCACCGACGCCGCCCGGCAACGGGTGCCGACGGTTCGAGCGCACGAGCCACCAGACGTAAACGGCGAACCAGAGCACCACCCACGGCCAGAAGAGGCCGACCGCCCAGAGGAGCGGGAGAGGCGCAATAAACAGCAGCCCTTCAACCCACCGACCCGCGTTGCCGCCAGTGGCCTCATGGCGCGCGACCAGCGTGATGGCGTAAGTCAGCAGCCACAGGGCGAACATGTGCGCGAAGATGATCCAGTCCGAATCCGCCACCGGCGGGAAGAAGATGCTTTCGCCGACGACGAGGAAGCCGATGGCCGGGAGGAGCGCGCGGCACAGTCCCATCACGGCCGGCGCCCAGCTCACGCCTTTGTGCCAACGGTCGTAGACAATCACGCACAAGGCGAGCAGGAGCGCGACGATCGTCACGGCGAGGCGTGTGCCGGACGGCGCGGCGAAGACGGTGAGTACGAAGCCGGCGGCAAGTGCGCCCCATCCGGCCCGCAAAGCATCGCGGGCAGTGATGAGTCCCGCGGGAATCGGGCGCGTCGACCGACGTTCGGCATCCCAGCGGGCATCGAACGCGTCATTGAGGATCATCCCGCCGACATAGGTCAGCGAGACGCCGAGCAACAGGAGCATCAAAGATCCCCAGGCGAGAGAATCAGGCGGCTGCTTCCAGTATTCCGTCCCGATCGGCGGCAAGCGCAGGCCTTGGGCGAGCAACCAGCCGGCGATGACATTACTCCAGACCGTGGGCAGATTCGAGCCACGGGAAAGGATGAGCCAACCGCGCAACTTCGAATCCATGCTCAAAGGGGCTTCACGCCGCGCTGCGCGAGCTCGGCGAGCGTCCAACGATATTCCTCGGCGATCATGTCGGCGACGTCAGCCGCGCGGACCTCGGGCGGCAGGACTTCCCAGGTATACGTCTCGATTTCGAGCTCGCGGCAGGCGCCGGGCGCCTTGGCGATGACGTCGAGCGCGGCCTTAAGGTGATCGTTGGTCGTGGAGAGTTCGTCGGATAGACGGTCCGCGTTCACGGGCACATGGAAGTGCACGCGGAGTTCCTCGAGCGTGCGCAGCTGATCAATCGCCGCCATGGCGAACGGGATATCCTTGAAGCGCACGATGGAGCCGTCCTTGGCGCGACCCATGGTCTGGTGCAGGTACGTGGGCTCGTGCATCTTCGCGAGGCGCGCGAGGGAGACCTCGGTGGGCTTAAGCTTGAGCGCCGAGCTGAGGTGGAACTTGAGCACCGGCGCGCCGCCGGCGTTGAGACGCGCGATGGCTTCGTGGGCCTCTTCGTACTGCAGCGCGAAGTGACAGGTGTCATAGGCGATGCCGAGGTGGGCGTCGACGAGGCCCTGAGCGGGCTCTTCGGCACGGAGCTGTTCGAACAGACGCAGGGCTTCGGGCGTGTTCTCCGCGTGGCCGATCGGCTCAGGCTCGAGCGCGAGGCGCAGGTGCATGCCCGTGCGATCGCGCAGGCGGGCGAGGTGTTCGGCGCAGGCGAGCAGTTTGCGGCGCATGACCTTGAGTTCGTCGGCGTTGCGGCCGAACCCCTTGAACGAACCCGGCAGCGTGCTGACGGTACCGACTTTATCGGGCGGGCCGAAAACGGCGAGGAGATCGAAGAGGCGGTTAGTGTATTCGAGACGCGGCGTCTCGCACCAGTCCGGCGCGAAGACATTGTCCTTCACGGCCTGGCCGTGGAACGGACCGAACGGGAAACCGTTGATACCGGCGACGACGCAGTTCTCTTTGTCCAGCCAGGCACGGAAGGCCGCGAGCGTGGCGGGCACGGCGAGTTCCTTCGCGGCGAGGTCGCCGAGGCGGAGGCCGAGGACGTAGGTCTTGCCGGGGCAGACGCGGTCGCGGACACGGAGGGCGTGATTGCGCAGGCCGGCGAACGTTTCGACCCACCCTTCGCCGCGGTGGACGTTGGTGCAGTAGGCGAGGGAAAGTCCGGACGTGAGCTTCACGCGGGTCAGGCCTGGGCGGCGGGATCCTTGAAACGCGGCGACTGCGAAAGGAATTTTACCGGGTTACCGTAGACGAGTCGGTCGATGGCGGCGGCGGAATGTCCGCGGCGACGCATCTCCTGCGCGGCCTTGGGCACGGACAGCGGATCGCTGTGGCCCCAGTCGCACGCGCTGTTGAGCCAGACGCGTTGGGCGGAGACGGATTCGATCATGTCGATAGCGCGCACGGGCGTGGCCTTCGATTCGGGATAGAGCGTGATGCCGGCCCAGAAGCCTTGGTCGAGGACTTCGTGGATGGTGTGTTCTTCGACGTGGTCGATGATCACGCGTTCGGGCTTCACGACGCCGTTGGCCTTGAGGCAATCCATGATGAGGCGCGTGCCCTTGCGCTTGTCCTCGAGGTGCGGCGTGTGCACGAGAATCATCTGATCGTACTGCACCGCGAGGGCGATGTGCTGCTCGAGCACCTTCATCTCATTGCGCGTGTTCTTGTTGAGGCCAATCTCGCCGATACCGAGCACCGTCGGGGCCTTGAGAAATTCCGGGACCAGCGCGAGGACGTCGGCGGCGAGCGCCATGTCTTCGGACTCCTTCGGGTTGATGCACAACCAGGAGTAATGCGGTACCAGAAGGCGGGCTCGCAGATCGCGGCGCAGCCGGCGAGGGCCATGGCCTGATAGTCGTCGGTGGTGCGGCTCACCATGTGGCCGTGCGGTTCGATGTAGCGCATGGTCGTGGCTTACTTAAGGCCGGGCCAAACGCCCGAGGCAGCCTTGGTGTCGGCCTTTTCGATCGGGGCGACGGAAGGGTCGCTCCAGAGGGTCAGTATACGCGCGACGCGGCCTTCGTCCTTTTCCAAGAGGAGCGGGAGGGCGGCGCGGAGGCCGCGGACGCGGTGGTCTTCGCCGCCGGCGGCGCGGTCGAGGCGGTCCAGGAAGGCTGCCAGGTCGAGCAGCTTATACCGCGCGTCCATGAAATGCAGGTCGGCCACCTGCTCGCGGGTGCGGGCGGGGGAGCCGGGATGGGGTTGGGGGGTCGACATGGGGGAGGCACGCCTGCGCGTACTTTGATGAGACACCAAAGTGCGGCAGAGGTCCCCGCTGGTCAAGCCACCCCGCCCGAAGGCGAGTGCCGGCTTACTTCTTGGCCGGAGCTTCCTTCGCTTCCTTGGCTTCCTTCTCGTACTCGGCCGCGGTCCACGGAGTCTTGCGGTCAGCGTACTTCTTCTTGATGGCCGTGACTTCGGCTTCGGTCACGGTCGGGCCGGTGTTGCCCCAGCTGTGGTTCACGTAGTTGACGACGTCGGCGATGTCCTTGTCGGTGAGGCCAGCGACCGGAGGCATCATGCTATTATAAGTAACGCCCTTGACGGTGATAGGTCCCTGCATGCCGTTAACGATATTGCGGACGGCGATCGAGGCGTCCTTGGAAACCCACTCCGAGCCAGCGAGGGGCGGGAAGACCGGGGGGATGCCCATACCGGTCGGCTGGTGGCAGGCGATGCAGGTGCGAGAGTAGACGGCTTGGCCGCGCTTCATAGAGTCGGCGTCAGGGGCGGCCACGGCGGCGGCGGCGAGGAAGCAGAGAGCGAAGGACTTGAGGGAGGTCATGGGTGATCGGTGAATGGTACTGGTGGATGGAATAGGGAAGACCTCAAAATCAAAAAGCAGTTCCCTGCCGGATGGGGGAGGTAATTAGCCTAGGGAGGGCGGGCCATTAGGCTACCCTAGCGAGGTTTTAAACGACAAGTACCCCCTCCGCACGCCCCAAGGACACTAGGCCTTGCACCCTATTAAAATGGGGTGGAAACCTGTCAAAATCCCCCTAGCCTACTTAGTATGAAAACGCCAGACCCCCGCTCGGACTGGATGCGCGGCATGCGCCCGGAAAGCCTGCGGAGCGTCTTCGACCACCTGCCCGGAGTGATGTTCTTCGCCAAGGATTTGGCCGGGCGTTTCACGATGGCCAACCTAGCCTTTGCCCAGCGTTGCGGCATGCCCGACGAGGCCAGCCTGCTGGGAAAGAGCGATGCCGACATCTTTCCGCCCGAGTTGGCCGCGGCCTTCAAGAAGAAGGACCTCCAGATTTGCCAGACAGGTCAGCCCCTGCCCCGCATCATCGAGCTGTTCCCGAATGCCGAAGGCGAACACGTCTGGTATGAGACCACTAAGGTCCCGCTCTTCGACGAGGCCGGCCGCGCCTGCGGGGTCTGCGGTACGGTCCGCAGCTACGAAGGTACGAAGGCCCTGCTCGAGCCGTTCCTGCAGGTCGAAGCTGCCGCGGAGTTCATTAAGGACAACCTCACGACCAGTCTCAATATAGCCAAGCTGGCGAAGCTCACCGGAATGTCGGTCCGGCAGTTTGAACGTAAATTCCACAAGGCCTACCAGGTCAGCCCCCGCGGCTACCTAGTCCGCATGCGGGTGGCCGCCGCCACCGACCTCCTCCGAACGACCGACCTTCGGCCCTCCGAAATCGCCCACCAGACGGGGTTCTACGATGCCAGCGATTTTTCCCGTCAGTTCCGCCGGGCGATGAAAGTCAGCCCGACCGAGTTCCGGCGACACTTAAAGGCCTGACCCCCAACCCCTAAAGGAGGGGTCTTCCCCCTACTTGCCGACTCGACAGAGGGGGCCTGATGGGCTTTATTTACACCCGTACCCCCCTCCCTAAACATACTATGAGCACAGAAACTACGGTTCCTAATGCGAAGCGCCTCCTCTGGGCCGGCTTCATGGCTATCCTCGCGGCCGGCGTCGGCTTCGCCCTCCGCGGCGGCATCTTCGGCGCTTGGGCGGCCGAATACGGCTTCAACGCCTCCCAGCTCGGTGCCATCGGTGGCGCCGGCTTCTCGGGCTTCTGCTTCGGTATCATCATCGGCGGCGTGATCGTCGATAAGATCGGCTACGGCAAGCTCGTCGCCCTCGCCCTCGTCGGCCACATCGTCTCGGCCTTCGTCACCTTCGGCGCCTCCACCCCGCAGAACGCCTATGACTTCCTCTACTGGGGTATGTTCATCTTCGCCTTCGCGAACGGCACCCTCGAAGCCGTGGCCAACCCGCTCGTCGCCACGATCTTCCCCAAGCAGCGCACGCACTACCTCAACATCCTGCACGCCTCTTGGCCCCTCGGCATGGTCGTCGGCGCCGTCGCTTCCTACCTCCTCGGTTCCGTCATGGGCCTCGGCTGGAAGGCTCAGCTCTCGTTCTACCTCGTCCCGACCATCGTCTACGCGATCATGTTTATGGGCCAGTCCTTCCCGAAGTCGGAAGCCGCCGAGAAAGGCGCCTCCTTCTCCGAGATGTTCAAGGACGTCGGTATCCTGGGCTCGCTCGTCGCCTGCTACCTGCTCTCGATCTTCCTCGGTAACGTGCTCGGCCCGGTCTTCAACATCGACAACCTCGGCCTCTACCTCGCTGGCGTGCTCCTGATCGCCGTCGGCGTCATCACCCGCTTCTCGATCGGCTCCCTCCTCCTCTTCGTGCTCTTCATCACCCACGCCCTCGTCGGCGCGGTCGAGCTCGGCACCGACGGCTGGATCGAAGCCATCACGGGTAACCTCTTCACCCCGGAACAGGGTAAGATCCTCTTCATCCTGACCTCGGCCATCATGTTCGGCCTGCGCTTCTGCGCGCACTTCATCGAGACCAAGCTCGGCCTCTCCCCGATCGGCATCTTGCTGGTCTCGGCGCTCCTCGCCTTCGGTGGTCTCCAGCTCGCCTCCGGCATGCAGAGCTTCGGTGTCGCCTGCCTCGCCCTCGGCATCTACGCCCTCGGCAAGACGTTCTTCTGGCCCACGATGCTCGCCGTCGTCGGCGACCGCTTCCCGCGCTCTGGCGCCGTCGCGATGTCCATCATGGGTGGTATCGGCATGCTCTCCGCCGGCCTGATCGGTGGCCCCGGTCTCGGCTACGCCAAGGACCGCTTCACCAGCGAATCCCTCAACGCCACCGCCCCGGCGGTCTATGCGGCCAACAAGTCGGCCACGGAGTCCAAGTTCCTCTTCCTCGCCCCGGTGACCGCGGTCGCGGGTGATAAGCTCGAAGCCGCCAAGAAGGCCGGCGACAAGGGTACGGCTGACCAGAAGGCCATCGTCGCCGCCAACCAGGCCGGTGACCGCGCCACGCTGAAGGCGGATTCTTACATCCCGTTCGCGATGGCCCTTATCTTCCTGGGGCTGTTCTTCTACTTCAAGAGCATCGGCGGCTACCGCGCCCTGAAGATCGAAGAGCAGGTCTAAGCGACCCGCCCTTCCCCA